>JANORH010000268.1:0-9094 GCA_031415215.1 Alphaproteobacteria bacterium
GGTGCGCAACAGCACCAATGTGACGGTGAGCAACTCCGATATCCATCACCTGGGCACTGGTCTGAACCACCTGGACAGCAACCAGGTGACGTTTTCGGGCAACAAGCTGCATGACATCCAGGCGGATGGCATCCGTGGCGGTGGGTCATCGAACGTCACGATCACCAGCAATCATTTCACCAACTTCTATCCGAAGCCGGGCGATCACCCGGACGCGATCCAGTTCTGGACGGCGAACGTCAAGGCGGCGTCGGAGAACATCGTCATTACCGACAACACCTTCGTGCGCGGTGAGGGCCAGGCGATCCAGGGCATCTTCGTGGGGAACGAAACCAACCTGACCTATCAGAACGTGACAATCACCGGCAACGCCATCATCGGCGGTATGTTCCACGGCATCAGCCTCTCCAACGGCGCCAATGTGAAAGTCGCTAACAACCTGGTCCAGGGCTATGCCGACATGACGTCCTGGATCTACCTCGGCAAGACCACTGGGTCCACGATCTCGGGTAACGGTGCCACTGACTTCAAGTACGATGGACTGGGAAACATCGGTCTCAACGTGATCGACAATACGCGCGTCGCCCTGGGCAGTGTTGGCGACACCACGACGTTCACCACGTGGGCTCGAACCGGCGAACTCGTTGCTGCGCCAGTTGCCCCACTGGCAGCCGTGGCAGTCAAGATCGTCGATGTGCCAACGCTCTCCGTGCCGGGTCTGGTGGCCACCGTCAACGGCACGACCGGGAATGACAAATTGCTAGGCGGCACAGGAAAAGATGTGCTCGACGGCAAGGCAGGGGCGGACACCATGAGCGGCGGGCTGGGCGATGACACCTACCTCGTCGATAACTCGAAAGACATGGTGGTAGAGGCCCGGGGCGGCGGCGTTGATACCGTCGTCACAAACCTTTCGACCTATACGCTGACAAACGCAGTTGAAAACCTGATGTTGAGAGGTTCCGGCGCGCAGACGGGCCTGGGCAACGAGCTTAACAATACGATTGTCGCCAACGGCGTACGCTCCACTATTTCCGGTGGTGTCGGTAACGATACGCTCGTGTCCAACGGCGGTGCGGACACACTTACGGGCGGGGCGGGTCGAGATATGTTCCGCTTCGACAAGGTGCCAACCGGCACGGCGACCATCACCGACTTCGTGAAGGGGGAAGATGTCCTCAATCTGGATCCCATACTGAGCAAGTACAGCGGCTCAAATCCAGTTGCTGACAAGTGGGTCAAGTTCACCGTCGAAGGTGGGAGCACCACGGTCTACGTTGATGCCGACGGACCAAGTGGAGCAGGTGGGTTTATTGCGGTCGCAAAGATCACCGGCCTGACGGTGCCGCTGACGGCCGGATCTGACTGGCTATTCTAGACGACCAGGGGCCCCCTGCGGGGTTGGTTCCATCTCTCTGTATCGCCTCCGCGTCTGCGGGGGTGATACTGCGTTTGAAGTCAAGCCTGTTAAAAGGCACCGGCCACGAAGACCATTCTGGTCGAGTCTGTTCTGGTCGATCACTCGCAATTCGTGCCGACTGACCGCTTACCATCCGCATCCCGCGATGCCAGATCTGCCGGGCCCACAATAGCGACGCCTTACAACTGTAGCACCGAGATCTCCGGGGAAGCTATTGCACGCTTGGACGAGCATTTCTGCGACCGGGACCTCACGCTTTAGTGCGATAGACAGCCAACGCCGGGATTAACCGGCCATCAACCGTCGTGCGTGGCCTGCCCTGGATTTGGCCGCCGTTTCAACGAGTCCGGTCTCAGGCCATCAAACCCCCGGGGGGCCGCGCTTCGAGAGCCTTCTCATAGTCGTCGACGCATGACCGCTGGTCGTACATTTGCAGACAAACAGGTAACCTGGGCCAAACGGAGCCAGGCTCCCTGATCCCTGATCTACGAGGGTCACCCGGTCCGTTTTGAATTGAAGGCTGAGGTCTCGACAGCGTCAGGCAAAGGCCCCCCGGAGCGTCCGTCGCGACCCAGGCAAAGGCCGCACGATTCTATTGCTTTTCCTGATCCGGAAAGGGGTTATCCGTTGCTTACCGCGCCCTGCGCCGGCGTCGCCGGTTCGCGGGACAGCTGGCTTTGCCGCGCCCCCTTGAACCACAGGTAGGGGGGCAAGCCCTCCTCTACGAAAGCGAAGTGTCGATCGTGTCCATCTTCTCGCACTTCCAGAAGGATCTTATCCCGGGCCAGCTGTTCGGCAAGCCGCTTTGCGCTTCCGGCTTCAGTGCTTTTCGTCGCAGCCCTATCAATGTCAGCGCTGTCGAACTCGCCGCCGGCTGAGAGAGACGCACCGGCGAGAAGGGCCAGGAGCTTGCCTCCGTCTTCAGCCAGGAGTCGATCAACCTGAACCTGGACTCCTTTCGCCATGCGCGCCCAAAGTTCCGTAAGAGACGCCTCGACGGCCACCGACACGTCACTTGCCAGGACGGTTTCCCGGCGGGAGTCGATCGCGCTTAGGCCGGAGTGATGGCAAAGCAGGCTGGCGATGTACGGCCACCCACGTGACAGTTTCACCAGGTAGTCGATCGCGGCAGGCACGAAGGTCAAACCGCTCGCTTCTTCGCCCAGAACGACCAGTTGGTGAACTTCTTCGTCCGTCATCCGGGGAACACGCACGGCCAGAATGTTCCGTCGGATAGACGGAATGTGCTCGACGAGCTCTGCCAGGTCACCAGCGACGCCGCCTATAACAAGGTGAACACGGACCGATCTGTCGGAAAGGAACTTGATAAGTTCAGCGAGGTCGCGACGGAACTCTGAAGAGCTACAGCGATCAAACTCATCAAGGATGATAAGGGCTCGTGTTCCGGTAAGCTTTACGCAGATGTCCGCAAACTGGCGCGGCGAGAAATTGGCAGGGAGCAGGTCTGCCAGCGTCGAGCCGGATTCGGCCTCTTCAGTCGTCGGTCCATAATTGCTATGGAATAACAACGGAATCTCAGACGCTGCACCGCGAAAGGTCTCCTGAAAACTTGAGGCAGCACCGCAGGACGAATAGACCACGAGATAACGGGCCTCACGCGCGACTTCTGTCAGCATCTGCAGCAGTGATGTCTTGCCGATGCCACGTTCGCCATAGATCACAAGGTGAAGTCGCTGATCCTCGATCGATCCGATCATGGCCTTCAGGACTTCACTTCGGCCCGCAAACATTCTGGGGTCGACGACAGGCTGCGATGGCGTAAAAGCATTTCGCAGCCTCATTCGCATACTTGAGAAGCGGTCAGACCTTTTGCGGTCGACATGATCCGCCGCGGAGGCCTTGAAGCTTGGAAGCCGATTGGCAGGCGTCTTTGGATCTTGCGCGTGCTGGTCGATGGATACGAGCTCCAGCACAGGAGCCTGAACAGGCTCCTCCTTGCGAGATTGTTTTCGCCCGCCCCTACGGAACAGGGACCGAACGCTGTCGCTCAAGCCCACGGACAAACCTCCAAAACGCCGCATCGCGGCTCAACAATCGCCAACACCACTACAGCGTAAAGCTTACCAGTTGGTGGTCGTTCCGCACCGCGCCACTGTTGCGGAGGCAAACTGGTGGTTAGCGTTTCGCCAGCGGCTATTGGATTTGGCATTATTTAACTCTCACGTGGCACCAATCGATAGCGAATGATCATGGCGGGTTTGTGGGAATTCTCTCGATTTATGCGGGGATCCTGCATCTGGATGTGAGCGCTTTAAGTTCGGTCGTTGACCGCCCAATTACGATGAACGCTCGAGGTTATCGCAGTGAGGACAGTCGAGATCCGATCACGCGTCTTTTGCAATAGGTTAGTACATCCTTCGGTTGTACGGAGCCGGGAGTCCGGAGCCACCATCGCGTGGGTTCGCCAGCTGCCTGCGCCCTGGCCCTCGCAGGGGGTGACTGGCACACCTGATTTGGAATGCGGTGACTGAGATGCATGTTTGCGTCATTGTTGTGGGATTTCGCAATCCGAACGATATCACCGCCTGCCTGGCGGCGCTGTCGAAGTCTCGGTACCGGGATTTTGACGTTGTGGTTTGCGAGAACGGCGGTCGTGAAGCCTACGATGCCCTCGTCGCGCTCCTGCCTCCAAAGTTGCCGAGTGGTCAGGTCGTTAGGGTGATCTGCGCGCCATCAAACCTCGGATATGGCGGCGGCGTGAACCTTGGAATGAAAGCAGAGCCCGGCGCGGATGCATGGTGGATTCTCAATCCTGACGCCGAGCCGGCGCCGACCGCTCTGACGTTAATGCTCCAGCGCCTTCAGTCCGGTGACTGTGACGCAGTTGGGGGTACGATTATCTACCCCTCTGGCGTCGTCCAGACGCAAGGCGGCCATTGGCGAGGCTGGATGGCCAGGGCGATATCTCTCGGACATGGCCTTTCGCGCCACCAGGCCGCGCAGAACGAAGACCGTGTAGAGTCCCGTCTCAACTACCTTAGCGGTGCCTCAATGCTGGTTACGCGACGGTTCTTGGATCTCGCCGGACCGATGCGGGAGGACTACTTCCTCTACTGCGAGGAAGTAGAATGGTGCCTGAGAGGCCGCCAACGCGGCGCAAGGCTCGGGTTCTCCCCGCAAGCTGAGGTCTTGCACCATCAGGGCACGACCACCGGAAATCCTTCCAATGTTCGGGAACAGACGCGAATGCCCGTATTTCTGAACGAGCGGAACCGGCTTCTTCTGACGCGCGACCTATATCCGGGATTGCTCGTGGTCGCCGGGGGGATGGCGTTCCTCCTGATAATGATGCGTTTCGCCCGGCGCGGCGCCTGGCGTCAGGTCGGCTTTGCCTTACAGGGGTGGTGGGCGGGCTTGCGTGACGAACGTGGCGTTCCCCGCTGGGTGGCCGCATGAACCCGATCATGGTCTCGACGTCCGACCCGCTTGTCAGTGTGATTTTGCCGACATTCAACAGGGCGCATACGCTGACGCGCGCCATTCAGAGCGTCCTGAATCAAAGCTACCGCAACATTGAACTTCTCGTCGTCGACGATGCCTCTACCGACAATACGGCCGAGGTTGTGGCGGCCATTTCTGATCCGCGCGTTCACTACCTGCCGCAGCCTGTAAACGGCGGGGCATCCTTCGCGCGAAACGCAGGCATGCGAGCTGCGACGGGGGCGTTTCTTGCCTTCCAGGACAGTGACGATGAGTGGCTGGGCGATAAACTGGTCAAACAGGTGGCGGCGGCGGTCGAAGCCGAGGTTGACGCGGTCACGGTATTCCACACCAAAATTCTTTACGGGCGCGACAGCGATGGCCGCTATGGACCTCAAAAGGTGTGCTGCCTCCCGCTTGTTGCAGCAAAGCAGAATCCCGATTTCTGCCGGCTGATACAGAAAAGCAATCTCGTAAGCCCACAGGCATTGCTGATTTCTCGGGCGGCCTTCGAGAAGGCGGGCTTCTTTGATGAAGATCTTGTCAACAACGAGGATTGGGCCCTGGGCATAGATCTGTTTTACAGCTCAAAGGTCGTTTTTCTGGATGAACCTCTCGTTATGACTTACCTGCAGGGAGATAGCATCTCGACGTTGATGCGTAAGGGCGCCCGAGCACAGCTAAGGGTGGTTCAGAAGATCCGGAAGCTCCCGGATCTGGCCACCGGCGTCGTTGGAAATCACCTTGGACGGATAGGGTGGGGTATCGCCAAGCTGGGTCATCCGCGCCGGGCGCGAAAGCTCCTCGGAATGGCGCTGAGACTTGAGCCCCTGAACTGGCGCAACTGGGCGCGCGCTCTGGTGAATGAAGGCAGGATTATTCGTGCCCTGGTGAGTCCGGCGAGGTCACGTTGAGCAGAATACTTCCCGGACCGCCTGCGAAGTACACAGGCATGGCAATGAAGGGTGTCGGTCGGCCATGAGCGACTTCTTTGACTCCAGCTTCGGGCTGGCGAGGCACTATTCGCTTCGTTCTCCTCTGACCTATCTAGGGGACGCAATATTCGATGTTCGCTTGGCCCTGAGCGCGCGCCTCGCGCGCGTGAAGGCTGATCAGTCGCCGAAGTATCGGGTCTTGATTGTCGGCGTGGAGGTTCCCAGCCGAGCCGGTCAACTTGGCAAGATCGCGGAGCGGATGTCGAAGTCCCGGCATGACGTCGACGTATCCATCCTGCCGATGAAACCTCAAGGCAAGTTCGCCAATGTCGATGAGGCTATTTCCAAGGCACCGCGGCCTCTGTCCGACTATGACTGGCTTGTCATAACCGACGACGACGTCGCCTTCCGCGAGGGCTTTCTTGATTCCTATCTGGCGCTCGCTGGCGCCGCTGAGCTGGATATCTCTCAGCCGGCTCATCGTTTCGCGTCCTACGCCAGCTACCAGCTGACCCGGCGACGCTATGGATCCCTTGTCCGGTCAAGTCGGTTCATCGAAATTGGACCCATAACGGTTCTGGCGGCCCGCACGTTCAATCAGCTTATTCCGTTTCCCTCATCGCGCTGGTGTTACGGGATCGATCTTCTTTGGAGCGCCTTGACCATGCGCAACGACTGGCGAATGGGCGTGGTCGATGCCGCACCCATTCGGCACCTTAGCCCGGTGGCGCAGTCCTACGACAAAACAGAGGCCTTCGCCGAAGGCAAGCGCCTGCTTGAACACTTTGAAGTAGCGCTGTCGCGAGCAGATGTCCTGAAGGCCGAACCTATGATTCAGGCCTGATGCACCGCGCGCCCGGTGCACGTCCGACGCGGGGTGTCGGTCAGGGAGTTGTCATCGAACATTCCGGCCTCAGCGCTGACGGGACTTGGCGATCAGCCGCCGCGCTTCTGCAATCAGCGGATGATTCATCATGTGGAGCACAGCGGCCCACATAGCTACCCCCAGGATGACTGCGCCAAGGAGTTGGTAGGCCGGAAGATCTGGAGCATTGCGCCAGTAGAGTACCAATGCCGCCGAGGGGGCTACAGCAACGACGGTCAGCAGGGCGCTTCGGCTGTAGATCGGAATGAAATCCCCGAACTGAGTGTCTGTCATGCGCTCAAGGTGCGGTCGATAAAGCGCCATTGATAACAGGGTCTCGAGGATGCGGGTCGCCGCCGCCGCCGTCAGGCTGATGAAACATGCCGCGGTGAACATGGCGAGACCCACACCGGCGCGGAGGAATTCGATTCGGGCCTGCCGGGCGTTCTCGCCGCGGACCGTAAACAGCTCCCAGGTCATTGTGATCGAGACCTGGATGACGGCGGTGATCGCCAGAAGCGAAAACGGAAGCGCGGCGTCCACCCACTTTGGTCCGTACACCAGGTGAAATAGCGGCGTGGATAGAATGGCGAGCCCTGCGAATGCCGGCCAGAGTGTGGCCGTCATGACCTCGACGATCAGCAGATAGCTGGCCCTTAGCGAATCTCCCTGTCGCGCCTTCTCAGCAAGGTCGACGAATATGACGCGCCCTATGACGAGATGAAGATTGTCCCAGAACAGCCGGTAGACACTGGTGGAACGGGTATAGAGTCCCAGGGCAGACAGCCCGAGAATTTTGCCCACCACCAGGTCAGACATGCGGGTCGCAAGAGAGTTGACGCCAGAGATCGCAAGCATCTGGCCGCCGAATGCCGAGAGTTTTCGCCAGTTGCGCAGGGAAAGGCGAAGGGAGACATGCTGACGGCCGACGATGTTCAGCGTCAGCGCGCCTGCAAGGGCGCCTGCGACTTGGCCATAGGCGATGCTGAGATAGCTGAAGCCCATGAAGGCCATCGGAACTGTGACAGCTACCGCCGTGATGTTCTTCGCCATTCCGACGCCGACCAAAGTGCGGAACTGGCCGCGACGCTCGATCTGGGCGAACGGCAGCAACTCAAAGATGCCGATTAGGGGTACGAGAGCGAGAATAAGAAGGACCCACTTTGCCCCCGGGTCCTCAAGCAAATCTCCAGCAAGTAGTCCGATCCCGCAAAGGCTGACAGCCAGCACGACCGAAATGATCGCATTGATCGTGAATGCCGTGAAGACATCTGCCGGATCCAGCGCCTTTTCGCGGACGATGAAGTTGCCCATGCCGAAAGCCTGCACCAGGGCAAGGATGCCAACCAGGGCCGCCGCGATTGCAAAGACGCCCATCTCGTAGGGGCTGAGCAGCCGCGCAATGACGACCGAGCTTGCGAACTGGAGCAGAAAGAAGAAGCCTTGCCCCAATCCCATCCAAGCGAGATTACGCTTCAGTGTCATAGGCGGGGGAGGGTCCTGTTTGTAGGGGGCCGCCCGCGTATGCGGCCAGCCCACCTCGGGACTGTCGTGACGTCGCCCAATGGCTGTGGGGGCGTCCGTCTGCCTAGCATCTGCGCCCTATGGATGAGGGCGACGAGCATGCCCAGCATCGCAAAGATCAACGGATGATTGTCCTGCTGACTAAAGACCAATTTTATAACAAGAAAGGCCGATAAGGCGACGGTAAACGGGATGACCAGCGAGAGCTCGCGATCCATGGTCGTGGATTCCAGCATGGTCGCCCGGACTCCGTGCCCTATCGCCAGCAAGAATATGGCGAGGAACGTGATCAAGCCAACCAATCCGTAGTCCAGTCCGATCGAGAGATAGTAGTTGTCGATCGTTATGAATGCGTCCGCACCATAGCCCATGGCTGGGCCCGACCCGCCGGGACCGTGGCCAATCGGGTTCGCCAGAATCTTGGGAATTCCCATCTGGAGCTGGTCCTGCCGCGCCTGATTGCTGGCGGCTTGGGCTCCCCCGCCAAAAACCATGACGTTCAGGCGATGCACGAACATCACCGCAGCGGCCGCCAGCCCGAAAACCGCCGGGTATGCATAGACAACAGCGGCCGCGACAAGATCGCGACTATTTCGTCGCAGTCGAAGCAGGCCCCAGAACAAGAGATACAGCAGAATTGACACAAAGAAGCCGACGACGCCCAAACGGGCATCCGTCAACCTGATGCAGTAGAAAATGAGAGGTAGAGCCACGACACAGGAAATTCGCAAAAGCGGTCGGTAGGACGACACCGCGATGTGCACGGCGAAGGGCGTCAGCAAGGCCAGAAATTCGGCCAGCCCCAGGGGCGTCGAGAATGTCGCTTTGGCGCGATAGAGACCGGTTGCCCCACGGATTGCCGACGACAGAATAAGCGCGGCGACAGGGTCATCAACTTTAAGAAATGAT
>JANORH010000269.1:0-6832 GCA_031415215.1 Alphaproteobacteria bacterium
GCGACGGAAATCTGGAACCCCTGCGGGTCGAAAGGTGGGCGTAGATACACAATTGACCCGCCGCGCGCAACGGTGCCGACGCGCTGTTCTTATGCGGCCTTGGGCGCAGGCTTTTTCCGGACCGGCGGCTTCTTGCCCATGCCCTTGTTGATCGAGCTGGCGTCGGGGATGAAACGGGCCTCGTAGGGCTCGGGCAGACCGCTCGCGCGGATCATGCAGCGGCCGGTGTCCATCAGGGCGTGCTGCCCCAGACAGAAGACATCCTCATAGTGCGGACGGGCCACCGCCAGGCACTGATAGAGGTTGAGTTTGGCCGAACCCATGCAGCCGCCGATATTGGTCTCCGACATCAGTCCGGAAACGCTGGCCATGTCGCTGTCACGCGCTTCGCCCAGCACGGCCAGGGCCGCGATCGCCAGTCCACGGGTCACGGTGGGCGTGTAGGGCGGAGCGACCGGTGGGGCAGACACCGCCGCCGCCGGCAGTGCCATGGAGATCTGCTGCAGCCGGGCCGTTTCGGCGATCTCTCCTGACATCGCCGTCACCGACGCGGATTTTGCGGCCGCAAGTCTCACGTCGCGAGCCTGCACGTCGCTCCGAGACCAGGGTTGCTTCTGGATATCATAGGCGGACTGTTTGACGGCCTTGCCGGCGTCATAGAGGCGCTGGGCATCGCTGCCCAGATTGGCAATCACCAGACCTGCGGCACCGGCCGAACCAGGCAGGCCAACGGCATAGGCCGGGTTCTTCAGTAGCTCGTGGTTGACCTCGCGCCGCTGATCGGGGTCCTTGGTGTAGACTCGTACGCTGTCGACAAAGGCCTTGTCCTGCAGGGCGACGACAGCCGCATAGGCGATGGCTCCGCGGACCATCTGAGCTGGCTCATAGGCGGAACCCGCCTGGACGCCGATCGCGATGCTGTCACCGTCGGCGAACTGCGGGGCGATCGCACTGCTGCGGGCCATGTAGTAGCGATAGGCACTGGCCGCCTGCACGACCTGCGGCGACAGATTGACGGTGGGAATCGGGGGCGGGGGCGGTGGTGGCGGCGCGGCCTTGGGTGGCGCAGCGCAGCTGGCGAGCAGAGCCCCCACAAGCAGGACGGGCAAGAGGCCGCGCAGGGCAGGTCCGGATAGCATCGAGTGGCGTCCCTCTTGCGAGTGATCAAATCTGGCGCACGCCCCCGAGCGCTCAAGCCTTAGACGCGTCCGTGCTATTTGGGCAAGCTTGGCCTTAACGCCGGATCAATCGAAGAGTTTTGAAACGCTCTCTTCATTGGCGATGCGCCGGATGGCCTCGCCGATCAACCGGTCGCAGCTGACATAGCGGATCTTGCCGCCGTCGGTGGCCCTGTCCGGCGGCGAGATGCTGTCGGTCATGACCAGCTCTTTCAGGATCGAGCTGTTCACGCGCTCAACCGCCGCGCCGGAAAGGACGCCGTGGGTGACATAGGCCGAAACCTCCAGCGCACCGTTATCCACCAGGGCCTGGGCGGCGTTGGTCAGGGTGCCACCGCCATCGATCATATCGTCAAACAGGATACACCGGCGTCCCGAGACATCACCGATGATATTGGCGACTTCGCTCTTGCCCGGCCCCGAGCGTCGCTTGTCGACGATGGAAAGTTCGGCCTTCAGCCGGGTCGCCACCGCCAGCGCGCGAACCACACCGCCGACATCGGGCGAAACGATCATCAGCTCGGACGTTTTCGCGTGATTGTTCTTGATGTCAGTCGCCAGTAGCGGCGCGGACAGCAGGTTGTCGGTGGGAATGTCGAAGAAGCCCTGGATCTGGCCTGAGTGCAGATCCATGGTCAGAACACGGTCAGCTCCGGATCTGGTCAGCAGGTTGGCCACCAGCTTGGCCGAGATCGGCGTACGGCCCCCGGTCTTCCGATCCTGACGGGCATAGCCGAAATAGGGCATTACGGCGGTAATCCGCCGGGCCGACGCGCGCTTCAGCGCATCGATGCAGATCAATAGTTCCATCAGATTGTCGTTGGCCGGATAGCTGGTGGACTGGATGACAAAGACGTCCTCGCCGCGGACATTTTCGTCGATGGTGACAAAGATCTCGTTGTCGGCGAACCGTTTCACCTGGGCGCGGGTCAGCGGAAGATCGAGATGGGACGCCACGGCCTGGGCCAGTGTGCGATTCGAGTTGCCAGCCAGCAGCTTCATCGTACCCCCAAGACCAACTCTGCAGCAGTGCGCGCGCTTGTATCAGCGGCCTCGCCTGAGTCTATAGCTGGCGGCTAGGACAGAGTGATGGCCGAAAGCAATCGACCGTAGTCCGGCTCGCCCAGTTTGAACGCGCGGCGGTTGGAGAAGAACAGGTCTGGCTCTGCGCAGGTGTCGCGACCGATCCATTCGCAGGCGGCGACTCCAGCTGCTTCGAGGCGGGACAAGACAAAGGCCGGCAGATCGAACTGGCGCTTGTCGGCGCTAACGCCCGCGCCAAAGAACCGGGCGAATGTCGGATCTACGTCGGTGAAGCGCTGAACATACTCGAGACCAACTTCATAAGACGCCGGTCCGATGCAGGGACCCACTGCCGCGACGATCCGGTTGCGCCGGGCGCCTAGTTCTTCCATCCGGGCGATGGTCGCTTCTACGACGCCATGCAGCGCGCCCTGCCAGCCTGCGTGGGCGGCGGCCACCACCCGGGCTTGCGCGTCGGCCAGGAGGATGGGCGCGCAGTCGGCCGCCAGTGCGCCGCAGATCACACCTGGCGTGGCGCTGACCACCGCATCGACCTGTGGCATCCCGCCCGCCCATCTGCCGTCGGCGATGGCCGCCCGCGCGGAATGCACCTGATAGGCGGTAACCAGGTCGCCTCCCAGATGTGCGGCGGCGCGGCGGCGGTTTTCCTGCACGGCGTTGGGATCGTCCTTCGAACCAACCCCGACGTTCAGGCCGGCATAGACCCCGGTCGAGATGCCGCCCTGGCGGGTGAAGAACGCGTGGCGGATGCCGGCCAGGTCCAGTAGCGGGGATGTCAGGACGGGCAGGACGGTCATGGGTCTAGTCCATGTCTTCGAAGGCCGGCGGCGTCCAGCCGGGTGAATATAGACAGCAGGCCTTGAACAACTGGCCCATATGATCGCCGCCAACCAGCCGGTTCAGCTGACGGCCGATCAGCGCGGCTTTGTCGGGCCGGGCACGGACCAGAGCCTCTGCCCGCTCACCGATACCGAGTCGGGCGAGGTAAGCGGCCTGTGTCAGGATCGCCGCCTTCGCGCCCGTGGTTTGCGCCGCGGCCATCACCGCCGGAAAGTCAGCATGGACTGTCAGGTCCGCTTCGCCGGGGCAGGCGAGGGGATCAACCTTCTCGTGCTGGAGCAGAGCCTGCAGGGTGTCGCCAAAGCCGGGCTCGCTGCGACCATAGTCGATCAGCAGCGCAGCGCCGCCGTCCCGGACCAATCGCTCGCCGAGGGCTGCGCCCAACGCTTCCTGAGGGCCCGAGCGTTCGAGAATGACGCCTTCGCGGGCGTCCGGCAGATCGCCGCTGGCCGGTACGAGCCCAAACCCAAGGGCGCCGTTTTTGTCGAGCCCCACCACCTGTTCGGCCCAGCCGGTGACCGTGCGCAGGAACTGGCGGGCGGGCAGACAATCCAGCAGTTCGTTGGCGATCAACAGGATCGGCAACCCGTCCGGAACCTGCTGAAGCGTGGTTGTCCATCGCACCGCATCGGCCAGCCGCTCACGCTGCCGCGCCGCCAGCGGGGCTGAGGATTCAACCAGCCACACATCCGCCGCTGCCAGGAACGCTGGAGAAAGCTGGCCGGCGCGCAGCATATCGCTCATCAGGGTACCGTCTCCGGGTCCGATCTCCGCCAGCACGAACGACTCCGGAGCCCCCATGGCCTGCCATGCCGAAATCGCCCAGACCCCGATCAGTTCACCGAACATCTGGCTGATCAGCGGCGCGGTGATAAAATCGCCATTCTCGCCCAGCGCAGGCCGGGTGGCGTAATAGCCGAAGTCTGGATCATGCAGGCAGGCGGTCATGTACTGGGCCACGGTCAGCGGCCCAGTCTCCCTGATCTGCGCCGCCAGACGGTCCCGCAGGCTCATGGGTCGGCTAGGCCAAGGCGGGCGGCAATGGCTCACGCTTACCGCGCCAGATCAGATAGAGCCCGCCCACCACCATCGGGATCGACAGGTACATGCCCATGGTCAGGCCCAGTGGCAGGGTCTCGAGTCCCGCGTCCGGCTGCCGCACGGTCTCGATGGCGATCCGGAACACGCTGTAGCCCAGCAGGAAAATCCCCGCGATCACGCCGCGACGGTTGCCCAGTTTCGCGACATGGGTGGCCCACATCAGGATCAGGAACAGGATCAACCCTTCGAACAGTGCTTCGTAGAGCTGGCTGGGGTGGCGCGGCACCAGTCCGGCCGGGCAGCCACCATAGGTCCGCTCGACCACCTTGTTGCAGAACACCATACCCCACGGCAGATCGGTGGGTCGGCCCCAAAGCTCGGCGTTAATGAAATTGGCGATGCGGCCCAGGAAATGGCCGATTGGGTAGGCCGCTACAATCACGTCAGCGATCCGCAGCAGGTCGAGCTTGTTGCGCCACGCGAACACAACCATCGCCAGCGCGACGCCGATCACTCCCCCGTGGAAACTCATCCCGCCTTCCCAGGTCTTGAAGATACCGATCGGGTCCTGCCAGATCATGGTGGGCGTGTAGAACAGGACGTGGCCCAACCGGCCGCCGGCAATGATGCCGATGGTGATCCACAGGATCAGGTCGTCCATCTGCACCGGGGTGAAAGGTGCCGGACGATGCGTCCAGAGGCCTGTGTTCCGCAGTAGCCCGGAAGCATAGCGCCAGCCCAGCAGGATGCCGGCGATATAGGCCAGCGAATACCAGCGGATCGCCAGAGGTCCGAACTGCAGGGCAAACGACCCAATGTGCACGATCGGTTCGATTTCGGGGAAGGGCACTTTGGGGACGACTCCGGGGTTCCAATGACGATCTAACCGAGAAGGTCTTCGCTTTCATCCCCTGAGAGACCATATAGAGACCACGGACGGGCCATTTAGCCTTGAGACAGATGACATGCAGACCCAGAATCCAATTCTCGACGAGATTGCCAAGCTGACAACAGCTGCCATGGGCATGGCCCAGGCCGCAGGCGATGAGGCCAAGGCTGCCTTTCGCAGCCAGACTGATCGGCTGGTCGCCGAGATGGACCTTGTGCGCCGCGAAGACCATGACGCGCTGAAGGCTGAGGTCGCTGCCTTGCGACTGGAAATCGAAGCCTTGAAGCCTGCCGCCAAGCCAAAGAAAAGCGGCAAGACAGCGTGAGCCCTACGCATCTCCGGCGAACGTCGCTCGCCCTACGCAAGAACCCGCTGCCATCCGGACCCGGAAACGGTTTAGGGTCGGACTTGCAGGCGATTCGGGGCCGGCGATCCGCACCCCGTCCGCGTCGAAAGGCGTCATGATGGACACCTCCCACGTAGATGAAGGCGTCGTCTTGACGAACGATCCGCTGGATGTGGTCGAACATGTCCTGACGGCGGAGAACCTTCCCTTTGACCGTACCGAAGATGGTGATCTGGCCTTCACCCTGGCCGGGGACTGGAAAGACTATGAACTCTGGTTCGCCTGGCGACCCGAGGGCGACACCCTGCAACTCTGCCTGTCGATGGACCTGATGGTCCCCAAAACGCAGCACCAGACGGCCCAGGAGCTGATTGCCACGATCAATCCCCGCGTCTGGCTGGGCCACTTCGAGCTGTGGGAAGAAGGCGAGATTATCTTCCGCAACGGTATGGCGCTGATGACCAATGAGCAGCCCAGCCTTGCCCAGGCCGCCGCCATGATCGATGTCGCGGTCGAGGCCGCTGACCGGTTCTTCCCGGCTTTCGATTTTCTGTTGCGCGGCGCGAAGACCCCGCAGGAAGCCATTGCCGCCTGCATGTTCGAGACCGTCGGCGAAGCTTGAACGGCGGCTGGTCACCCAAGGCGAGATAACCGGATGATCGACGCGGCGGCGCTTGGCCTCTAAAGCACTGCAATGATCACGCCGATACTGATGCTAGGTGCCGGACGGATGGGCGGGGCGATGCTGGAAGGCTGGCTGGCGGCTGGCGCGTTCCGGGCTTCGGACCTCATAATCCACGATCCTTCACCGGGGCCAGCGGCTGTGGCCGCCGGGCAGGCGGGCGCAAATCTCGATCCATCTGACGCCGAAGTTGCGGCGGCGAAAACCGTCGTCCTGGCCGTCAAACCCCAGCTCTGGCGCAACGCCGCCGCCGTGATGTCGACGCGGCTGGCGGCGGATGCTGTGGTGGTCTCGATCGCGGCCGGCGTGAAGGCCGACGACATCGCTTCGGCTTTTGCAGGTCGCCGCGTGGCGCGGGTGATGCCGACCACTGCCGTGGCGATCGGACAGGGGACCGCCAGCATCTACGCGGACGATCCTGTTGCGCGGGAGACGGCTCTGGCGTTGTTCCAGCCGTTGGGCGTCGTCGTGCCGCTTGCGGACGAGAACGCCATGCATGCGGCGACGGCTGTGTCCGGCTCGGCGCCGGCCTATCTTTACGCATTCATCGAGGCGCTGGAGGCGGCGGGCATAACGGCGGGCTTGTCAGCGGAGGACGCGAGCCAACTGGCCAGATCCACAGTGACGGGCGCCGCAGCGCTGCTGGCGACCAGCGGTCAGGAGCCCACCGAACTGCGGCGGCAAGTCACCTCGCCCGGCGGCACCACAGAGGCCGCCCTCAATGTGCTGCTCGGCGCCAAGGGTCTGCAGGTTTTGATGCGCGAGGCGGTCGGTGCAGTGCCGACCACCGGCGACAACTCGCGCGTGACCTT
>JANORH010000270.1:0-5727 GCA_031415215.1 Alphaproteobacteria bacterium
GTGGCCGCCGTCCTCGATCACCTTAAGATCGAGAGCTGTACGCTTATGGGGTTTTCGCTCGGAGGCTATCTCGCGCCCAGAGCAGCAGCGTATGAGCCCCGGATCAAACGGGTCATCGCCAATGATGTACTCCGCGACTTCTTCGCGATCTACATGGCGCGTGGCGGGCCGAGCCTGAGCGACCACGTTGAGGCGATGCTGTATGACGGCAATGTGGCTGGTGCCAATGAGGTTATCAACAAACTGACGGCGACCAACGTCAACGTGCGCTGGGCTGTGGCGCACGGCCAGGAAGTAAGCGGATCTCATGACGGCTACAGTTATCTCGCGTGGCTCCGCGAATTGCGCACGCAGCCCTTCGCGCATCTGATCGAGCAGGACTTTTTGCTGATGGGCGCGCAGGAGGATCACATCGTGCCCGTAGATCAGTTTTATAGTCAGATCAGTGACCTGACAAACGTGCGCTCGCTCACCGCGCAGTTGTTCACGCGCGCGGACCACGCCCAGGCGCATTGTCACGTGGGAAACACGCCGCTGGTGATCGACTTCGTGATCGACTGGATAAATTTCCGGCTCAAAGCGGAGGCTGTCCGGGCCGCTCATCCGCGCGCCAATTGAGCCCGTTGAGCACCTTGAATTTCAGGAGAATGAGATGGCGGCAGACGCCGGGCTCGCGGTTCGGGCTGTGATCGAGAACTATGTGAAGGCCACGCGATCAGGCGACACGCAACTGCTGGCGGCGCTGTTTCACGAGAAGGCGCAGATGTTCGGTCGGATCGGTGATCGCGACGTGGCCTCGCCCATTGCGGCCTATGTCGAACATGCGGGGGCTTCGGCTGCTGACGAGGCCTACGAGGCCCGCATTCGGAGTATCGAGGTTGTTGGCGCTACAGCTGTCGCGGTCCTGGAAGAGCGAGGCTACCAAGGCCAGGATTTCGTCGACTACTTCTCGCTCGTGCAGGCTGCCGGCACCTGGAAGATCGTCACAAAGCTGTTCGCCGTTGTCCGATGAGGTAGTTCCGGCAGCTTTCGCCCTACTGACTGGCCTAGCGCGGTCGTAGCGCGCGAGGTTTTCGCCGCGCACAATCCTTCGAAAATATATCAAAAACAATTGACACATCTAAATTTTTTGATGCATATAGCCGGCATGAGCGCTAACCAGCCTTCGCCTGACCTGGATCCGCCCGAATTCCTGAAATTGGCGGGGCATCCGCTGCGGTGGCGACTGCTGGGTGAACTGGCGCGGAGCGATCGGGCCGTGCATGAGCTGACGGAGCGGGTTGGCGAGCCTCAGAACCTGGTCTCGTACCATCTGGGCAAGCTGCGGGACGGGCGCCTGGTTTCAGCGCGGCGCAGTTCGGCCGACGGGCGCGATACCTATTATGGATTGGACTTGCAGCGCTTCGGCAGCCAGCTGTCGGCGACCGGTGGGGCGCTGCACCCCGGCCTTCGTCTCGCGCCTCCCCAGCGTGACGAAGGCCGGACAGGCGCGGTCAGAGTGCTGTTTCTCTGCACCGGCAACAGTGCGCGTTCGCAGATGGCCGAGGCGCTGATCCGTGCGCAGTCGGCGGGTGCTGTCACGGTGATGAGCGCCGGCAGCCAGCCCAAACCCATTCATCCCAACGCCGTGCGTGTGATGGCCGAAGAGTACGGCCTTGATCTGACGGGGCAGACGTCCAAGCCACTGGACGTGTTCACCGACCAACCCTTCGACTGGGTGATCAGCCTGTGCGACCGGGTGCGCGAAGTGTGCCCGGAATTCCCTGGACGCCCGGAGGTGATCCACTGGAGCCTTGCTAATCCCGCCACCGGGGAGCCCGACCATGTCACCTATCTGCTGTTCCAGCGGACGGCCGCAGACCTGGCGACCCGCATCGCGTTTCTGCTCGTCACGATCGCTTACGGATAGCCCGCGCTTTGAGCACGAGGGAGGACCTGATGACCAACCCCGCCGACATTGTGAACGTTCGCTACATGGTCAACGACGTGCAGGAGGCGGTCGACTGGTACGTCGGCAATCTGGGCTTCAGCGTGATCCTGTCGTCTCCGGCCTTCGGGTCGGTGGAGCGCGGACATCTGAGGCTGCTGCTGAGCGGTCGCGGCAGTTCCGCGGGCCGGGCGATGCCCGATGGCCGACTGCCGGTCCCGGGGGGATGGAACCGGTTCCAGGTCATCGTCCAGGATATAGCTGTGGAGGTCGAGCGCCTGCGCGGTCGCGGCGTGACGTTCCTGAACGAGATCGTCACCGGGCCAGGCGGGTCACAGATCCTGATGGCGGACCCGTCCGGCAATCTGGTGGAGCTGTTTCAGCCGGCCGCGTCCCCACCCGGGCGCTGAGACTGTCTGACGTCTGGCTCGCGCCGCCGGGCCGGCTAACAGACCAGGTCGGTGCAGGCCGTGATCGCATCCGGCCTTCGGTCAGGAGGCTCCCGCCGCGTCAGCGACTGCGCCTTCGAGCTGCGCCTTGAATAGGGTCAGCGCGGCGCAATTCGAGGTGCAGGCCGTGACCTTGGCCGTGAGCCAGGTCAGCTGTTCCTGGGCCCTGGGGTCGCTCAGGTGGGCCATCGCCACCCCCAGGCCAGAGCGGGATTCCGGATCACCTGGGGTGATGCGCACCGCGCTGGCATAGCTGCGCCGCGCGCCGCTCCAGTCCTGCAGGCCGATCTGGGCGGCGCCCAGCAGCTTCCACGATTCAATGCGTTTGGGATCGGCGCGGACGACGCTGGAGGCGAACCGGCGGGCGGTTTTGTAGTCGCGGGTCTTGAGTGCCGCCGATGCGCGGTCAATGCTGTACTGGGTGGTCTCGCGGTGGTTGGCCAGCAAGGCGTCGCCGCCGGCCTGGAGGTTTTCCATCTCGGACTGCTGGGCCTGGGCGGGGGCTCCGCTGGCTATGGCCAATGCGATCAGGGCTGTAGCGATCCGTGACATTGAGCGTTATCCGACCCGGCTACTGCGACGCCCCGCGCGCCTCGATGCGGACAATATCCACCAGCACGTCGCCCTGTACCAGATGCAGCAGGTCGTAGCGGTCGAGAGTGGGGTCGATGTGGCCCGGCGCGAAGCTGATGCGTTCGCCGCGTACCAGGGGCTGGCCGTCGGGCCGCATCAGCAGGCCGTGCTCGTCGCCGAAGAAGTGGAATTTTGACAGGGCGACTTTCGGGGTCAGTGGCTCGGGCATGGGGCCATCGGTGGAGAAGGCTTTCAGGCCGCCGTCGACCGTGACCCACTTTGGATGATTGTCGGTGATCACGGTGGTGGCGATGGTCAGGCTTTGCTCGAAGGCCCCGTCGGGGTCGGAGGTGAGCGCCTCGCGATAGTCGCGGTCCATGAAGGCAAAGGAGCCTGGCTGGACCTCGGTGAGCACGCCTTGAGCCGCGTCGGCGGCGAAACTGCCGGTGCCGCCGCCGGTGACGACGTCGAAGGTCGCGCCAGTGGCACGGATGGCGGCCAGAATGGTCTTGAGGCGGGCCATGCCGTCGGCGATGGCGGCGGCGCGTTCATTGGCGCCCTTCATGTGCTGCCACTGGCCGCCGTAGCACTGGACGCCGATGAGGTTGAGGTTGGGGTGGGCGGCGATGGCGCGGGCGACCTGGGTGGCCTGTTCGGCGTCGTGGACGCCGGTGCGTCCGAGGCCGGGGTCGACGTCGATCAGCACCTGGATGGGGGAGGTTGCTGCGGCGGCCAGTTCAGCGACGCCGTCCACGTGATCCACGACGATCCGGAAGGCGGGCAGGGTGGCGGCGAGGTGAGCGGCGCGTTGGGCTGAAAGCGCGCCGGCGATGGGCGAGGTGACCAGGATGGCGCCGACGCCAGCAGCGGCCATGGCCTCGGCCTCGGCCAGCTTGGCGCAGCAGATGCCGATGGCTCCGGCGGCGATCTGGCGGTGCGCCAGGGTGGCGCATTTGTGGGACTTGGCATGCGGGCGGAGCGCCAGGCCGACGGCGGCTGCGCGTTGGGCCATTTTGGTGACGTTGCGGTCGAAGGCGTCGAGGTCGAGGATGGCGGCGGGGGTGGGGATATGGTCACGCGAGCCCGGCTGGCCGATGAGGGCGAGGGTGGCGGCGACGTGGGGTTTGTCGGCGAGGGGGCGCTGGGACGGCGGCGTCATTCCCCCATGAACCCGGGCAGCCAGCCTTCGTGCCTGGCGCGCAAGTCTTCGAGATCCACAGCTGCAATGAAACCCGCAGCGCCCGAGAACGACACCTCGTCGCCGCCGGCCTGACCGACGATGGCGTACTCCACGCCGGCTGCCTCGGCTGCGGCGTCCAGCACATCGAGCTGGTCGTGGCTGAGGGCCAGCAGGTAGCGCCCCTGGTCTTCTCCGAAGAAAGCGGCGTGGTCAGGAATGTCGCTCTGGACGTTGAGGGCCAGCCCGACGTTGGAGGCCAGCGCCATTTCGGCGGCGGCCGCCACGAGGCCGCCATCCGACAGGTCGTGGACTGTGCGAAGGTCGCCGGAGAGGATCAGGGCGCGGATCATGTCGCCGGTGCGCCGCTCTATGGTGAGGTCGACGGGGGGCGGGGCACCGTCCTCGCGGCCCAGCACCTCGCGCAGGTACATGGATGCGCCAAGTTCGCCGGTGGTGGCCCCGACCAGCACCAGCACGTCGCCCGGCCGCATCGAGGCGAAGTCGGCGCGTTTGGCGTAGTCCTGCAGGATCCCGACGCCGCCGACCGTGGGGGTCGGCGGGATCGCGGCGCCATTGGTCTCGTTGTAGAGGCTGACGTTGCCGCTCACGACGGGGAAGTCCAGCGCGCGGCAGGCCTCGGCCATGCCGTCGATGGCGCGGACGATCTGGCCCATGATCTCGGGACGCTCGGGGTTGCCGAAGTTGAGGTTGTCGGTGATGGCGATGGGGTCTGCGCCGACGGCTGTCAGGTTGCGCCACGCTTCGGCGACGGCCTGTTTGCCGCCCTCATAGGGGTCGTTCTGGACATAGCGCGGGGTGACGTCAGAGGTCATGGCCAGCGCCTTGCGCCCGCCGTGTACGCGCACGATCCCGGCGTCGGAGCCGGTGGCGCTATCTTCCAGGGTGTCGGCCATCACGTGGCGGTCGTATTGTTCCCAGAGCCAGCGCTTGGAGGCCATGTCGGGGGCGCTCATCAGCGTCAGGATTGCGGCCTTCCAGTCGGTGGGAGCCGGAACATTGGCGGGAGACAGGCGCGGGTGCAGCGCGGGTGCGACCCAGGGGCGGTCGTAGAGCGGGGCGTCCTCGGCCAGCGGGGCCAGCGGGATGTCGCAGACGATCTCGCCCTTGTGCTTCAGCACGATGTGGCCGGTGTCGGTGGTCCAGCCGATGACGGCGGCATCCAGGCCCCACTTTTCGAAGATCGCGTGGCCGTCGTGCTCGCGGCCGGGCTTCAGGACCGCCAGCATGCGCTCCTGGCTTTCCGACAGCATCATCTCGTAGGCGCTCATGCCCTCTTCGCGCTGGGGCACCATGTCGAGGTCCAGCTCGATGCCCACCTGGCCCTTGCCGGCCATTTCGACGGAGGATGAGGTGAGGCCGGCGGCGCCCATGTCCTGGATGGCGGCGACGGCGCCCGACGCCATCAGCTCCAGCGTGGCCTCGATCAGCAGTTTTTCCGCGAAAGGGTCGCCGACCTGGACAGTGGGGCGCTTTTCGTCGGAAGCGTCGTCAAACTCCTGGCTGGCCATTGTGGCGCCATGGATGCCGTCGCGGCCGGTCTTGGACCCGAAATAGACCACGGCCAGACCGGCGGCGGG
>JANORH010000271.1:0-1723 GCA_031415215.1 Alphaproteobacteria bacterium
CCGAAGAAGCCCAGCGCCGAACCCTGCTTTTCCTGCGGATACCACTTCGAGACATAGGCGATGCCGACCGCGAACCCGCCGCCGGCCATGCCCAACCCCAGCGCCGCCAGCAGCATCATCAGATAGCTGTCGGCATAGGACAGCAGCACAGTCGAGATCGCCGAGGCCAACATGGTCAGGGGAAAGACGATCCGCCCGCCGTACTGGTCGGTCCAGACCCCCAACATCAGTCGGACCAGCGATCCGGTCAGGATTGGCGTGCCCACCAGCAGGCCGAACTGGGTATCGTTGAGCCCCAGGTCCTGCTTGATCTGGATTCCGATGATCGCGAAGATCGTCCAGACCGCGAAGCAAATGGTGAAGGCAAATGTGCTGAGTCCCAGCGCGCGGTTCTGCTGCCCGGCGCTGACGGTCTGCTGAAGTGGCATGGCTATGTCCCCGCCTGTTGCAATGTCATGGCACTGCAATGGACCTGCGAGGGTCTGCCGGGTTGATCGGGATCAAATCGCGCCAAGGCCGGGAAAAAAATGCACATGTCGACTGATCCCTATGGGAAACCGGGCAAATACAGATCAAGTCTGCGATTGATGAACATCAATCGAGACGCTAGGCAGGGAGAACGGCAAGGGAGTCAGATTCAACGTGCGACCCGGTGAAAAGCCTGAAATAGCCCGCTTGCCGCTGTTCCGTGAAATGCAGGAGGAGCAGCGCGAGCGGATTTTCTCAGGTTCGTTCCTGCAGGTCTTCCCCCCGCAGCTGACCCTGTTCGAACTGGGCCAGCACCCCGATTTCCTGCACGTCCTGATCGATGGTGTGGTCGAACTCTACGCCACCAGCGCCGGGCGCGACACCACCATGCGGATTGTCGAGCCGGTAACCAGCTTCATCCTGGCCGCCGTCGTCACCGACATGCCCTACCTGATGTCGGCCCGCACGCTCACCTCCTCGCGAGTTCTGCTGGTCCCGGCCGCGCTGGTGCGCGAAGTGGTCAAGCAGGACTGCGCGCTGATGCAGGCGACAATGCGCGAACTGGCGCTGGCCTATCGCGACCTGGTCCGCGCGCTGACCGACATGAAACTGCGCCAGTCAGCCGAGCGGCTGGGCAACCTGTTGCTCACGCAAGAGCGACGCCAGGGCGGCGGCGGCAAAGTCCAGCTGCGCGCCGAGAAGCGCCTGCTTGCCTCGCTCCTGGGAATGACCCCAGAGAACCTCTCACGCGCCTTTGGGGTATTGGGTGGGCACGGGCTCGAAATTGATGGGGCGCAGGTCACCATCACCGATCGCGCCGCGCTTGAGACCTTTTCCCGCCCCGACCCGGTCCGTGACGACGCCGGTTAGTACTTCGCTTCGATCGAGAACCAGAACTTGGTGGTGTCCGTGGCAAAGGCATCGGCATCATAGCGCGCCGCCTTGGCCAGCACGGTGAAGTGCGTGCCGATCGGATAGCTGACCTGGCCGTTCCATTCCCGGCCATAGTCGAGCCCGCCCAGCACCGAATTGTAGTCATGCCAGGCCGCGCGCAGCGCCAGTCCTTTGAGGGGGCCCTTTCCGGCCTTCCATCCGGCATCGACATAGATATCGCGCAGACCGCGCGGCGGCGTCGTAAGGAACTTGTCGGCCCAGCCGTTGAAGGCGTGCAGCGTTGCCAGCGGGGTCTGAAGCGCCGCGCTGCCATTGCCTTCCAACCGCTCGAAACCGCCATTCAGCGTGAACGGGCCGTGGG
>JANORH010000272.1:0-1906 GCA_031415215.1 Alphaproteobacteria bacterium
TCGGTGCAGCAATCCGTCGTTCGAAAGAGCTCGGGGTCTGATCTGGCCGCGATCAGCTATCCCGGCAGTCTGACGATGGCGCGCAGGCCACCCATGGGCGACGTCGCCAGGATGATGTCGCCGCCATGCCCCCGAGCGACATCACGGGCGATGGCCAGACCCAGGCCGACACCCTTGAGGTTCTGGTTGCGGCTTTCGTCCAGGCGGCCAAACGCCTTGAACGCGTCTTCGTACTGATCTGCATGAATGCCCGGACCGTCGTCGTCGATGACGATTTCCAGCGCGCCACCTGCAACTCGGCTTGCGGATATCTCTACGTGGGTCCCGTGAGCAGCGGCGTTCATCACCAGATTGGCCAGCGCCCGCTTCAAGGCGTTGGGCCGGACGGTCGCCATCAAGTCCGGATCGGCCCTCAACTGCACCTGTGTGCCGCTCCGCTCGGCACCCTGACTAACCGCCTCGATCAAGGGACGTAGCTTGAGGGTCTCGGCGGCCTCCCCGCCTTCGCCACGCGCGAAGGCCAGGTACTCGTCGATCATGTGCTCCATCTCGGCCATGTCGCGTTTCATGTCCGCCGTACGGCTGTTGGGCTCGGCCAGCGCCAGGGTCAGTTTGAGGCGGGTCAGCGGGGTCCTGAGGTCGTGGCTGACCGAGGCCAGCAGCGCGGTGCGTTGTTCAATGTGCCGCTGAATGCGGCTGCGCATGTCGAGGAAGGCGGTGGCCGCGCGCCGCACCTCCTTGGCACCGTGCGGCTTGAAAGCCGCGATATCGCCGCCCCGCCCAAAGGCTTCAGCGGCATTGGCCAGGCGCTCGATGGCGCGCACCTGGTTGCGGATGAACAGGATTGCAACGGCCGTCAGCAGCACCGTCGCCAAGGTCATCCAGAGCACGAAGATGTGGCCCTGGGTGGCAAACGCGCGCTCTCGCGGTGCCAATACCCGCATAACCCCGCCCGGCACGCTCACGCGGATATCGACATAGGCGGGATAGCGGGTGGTATCGAACCAGAACGGGGTGTCCAGGCGGTCAGACAGCGCGCGTTCCAGCGAGCGGTCGATGGGCGCGAAGAAAGGTTCAATCAGGGGCGACGGGTCGCGGCGGTTCGCCGGCAGCTTGCGATCAGCCTGCAGAGCGATGGACAGGCTCATGGAGTCTTCGGCCCGCCGGGACAGTTTGGCGAAGCTCTCCGGGCGTGGGTCCTCCTGATAGCTCTCGACGGCCCAGGCGATGTCGCCAGCCAGCCCCTCGGACAGTCGCGCCGTAACCGTCTGCCAGTGGGCATCGAAGAACACGTAAGTCACCGCGATCTGCATGACCGCCACCGGCAGAACGATGATCAAAAGCGACCTGCCAAACAACGTGACGGGCATCCGCCGCTTCAGCCAGCGGAGGAAGACGCGACCGGAAGAGGGGAGTTTCAACCCTTGCCTCCCATCAATCCGGCACCAGTCTGTAACCCACCCCGCGAACGGTCTGGAGATAGCGTGGGGATTTGGCGTCGGTCTCGATTTTCCGGCGAAGCCGGGTGACCTGGACGTCAACGGCGCGGCCCGAGGGATCGACCGAATCCCGGGCAAGTTCCAGCCGATCCACCGCCTCATGCGGCGTACGCGCCAGATGGCGCAGCAGCAGCACCTCGGCCTCGGTCAGTTTCACCGGCGCGCCTTCGCTGGTCAGCTCACCACGGTCTGCATCAAACAGGCAGCGGCCCAGACGCAGCGCGCCGCCGGTCGGCTGAACCTCTCGCGATCGGCGAAGGATGGCTTCGATCCGCAGCAACAGTTCTTCGGGCTCAAAGGGCTTGCCCAGATAGTCGTCTGCGCCCAGCTTCAGGCCTTCGATGCGGCTCCCGGCCTCGCCCAGTGCGGTCAGCATCAGCACCGGCGTCCGGCCCGCTTGGCCACGC
>JANORH010000273.1:0-6882 GCA_031415215.1 Alphaproteobacteria bacterium
TGCAACTGCCCGCCGAGAGCGTGGTGTTAGTCTCCACCAGCTCCTTGTAGAGCGCGCGGAAGGCGACCTCGTCGGGCTTCGGCGGCTGGGCCGAGGCCGATCCTGCCAGGGTCAGGGTGAAGGCGAGGCCGGCGGCGAGGGTCTTCATGGCAATCAGTCCTTCTGGCCGGCGTAGATCTTGACCAGCCGGTAGCTGAACTCGCGCGCGTCGAGGAGCGACTTCACGCCGACCCGCTCGTTCAGGCCGTGGATCCGGCCAAGGTCGGCATCATAGAAGATCCCGGAGACGCCGTAGGTGGGGATACCCACCGCAATCAGCGCACCGGCGTCGGTGCCACCGGCCTGCAGCAGGGGGATCACCGGCACGCCGGGCCACATCTGGGCGGACACCTTTTCGATGGGGGCCAGGACCTGGGGTGTCAGGCGCGGTGCCTCGCCTGTTTGCATGGGCCCGGAGCCGCCGGGCAGGGCCTGCAGGGTGACCGACATCTTCGGGTCGTCCACGGCCTTGACCAGGGCCTGACGAACGTCTTCCGCCGGCACGCCGGGGAAGACGCGGCAATTGACCGTCGCCCGCGCTCGCTGCGGCAGGGCGTTGGAGGCGTGGCCGCCTTCGAGCAGTGTGGCGACGCAGGTCGTGCCCATCATCGAACGGTAGCCCGGATTGCGGCGCAGGACCGCGTCGGCCGCCTTGTCGGTCGGGTCGGCCACGAGACGCGTCATTGCAGCCCCCTCCTCGCCGCCGACGACTGCGGCCATGCGGCTGAAGTAGCCGCGATTGGCGTCGTTGAACTGGACGGGAAACTCCAGCCGACTCACGCGCTCGAGGGCGCGGGCGAGGTCGTAGATGGCGTTGTCTGGTGTGGGCCGCGAGCTGTGGCCGCCTGCATTCGTCGCCTGGACGACATAGTTGCGGAATGTCTTCTCGCCAGCCTGGATGTTGTGGACGACCGGCTTGCCGTTCGGGTCGAAACCGCCGCCGGCACCCTCGTTCAGCGCAAAGGCGGCGTCAATCAGCTCGCGCCTGTTTTGCGCCAGCCACGTCGCGCCATTGACCTGGCCGCCGCCCTCCTCACCGCAGGTCAGGGCTACCTTTACCGTGCGGCGGGGCGTATAGCCCTCGCGCTTGAAGCGGATCAGGAGGTCGGTCCAGATCGACGCCTGGGCTTTATCGTCGCTGGCGCCCCGCGCGTAGAAGTAGCCGTTCTCCTCCACCAGTTTGAACGGGTCGCGCTCCCAGTCTTCGCGTTTGGCTTCCACGACGTCGATGTGGGCCAGCAGCAGGATCGCCTTGGCTTTGGGATCCTTGCCGGGCAGCACGGCCACGAGGCCGCCGTCCTTGGGCCGGCCGGGCGGAGTGAAGACGGTGAGATCGCTGTCGGGGAAGCCCGCTGTCTTCAGCCGTGTGGCCATGCGCTGGGCGGCCAGGGTGCAGTCGCCAGCCGAGAAGGTGGTGTTGGTCTCGACCAGCTCCTTGTAGAGGGCGCGGAAGTCGGCCTCGCCCGGCTGTTGGGCCTGGGCGGCAGCCGGGTTGGAAGCCAGCAGGGCAATGCCCACAGCGACAGCGAGTTGTTTCATCAGATCTGTTCCCCGGTTATATCTTCTATCCCACCCGGCGCGCCTGCGCCGCAAGGCTCAACCCGCCACCGCCGCTGCGGCGAGGTCACGGGCGGTCTGGCCGCCCATCCCTTCGGTGGAGGTGTTGGTCATCAGGACAAAGGTGGTCTGGCTGGCCGGGTCGACGAACCAGCTGTGGCCGTAGACACCCGCCCAGGTCCAGGCACCAGCTGGCAGGTGGTGGGCGGTCGGCTCCGGGTCCAGCATCACCGCGCCGCCAAAGCCAAAGCCCCAGCCGGGACCGCTGGTGATGATGGCATGGGTGCCGGTCTGGTTGGTCATCATGTCGCTAGCGGTTTCTGTGGAGACGACCGGCCCGCCGCCGGTCCGGATCGCCTCCAGGAAGGCCAACATGTCGGGCGCTGAACACGCCATGCCCGCGCCACCGGACGGGAACGATGCCGGGTCAAAGATGCGGTCGGGGGCGAACTTGATGCCCGAAAGTTCGGCGAAGGGCACCGTGTGAGTGGCTCCCATCGTCACGGGCGGGGTGCCGTCGGCATACGCTTTGGCCAACCGCGCGCGGTCGGTCACTGAAAAGCCGGTGTCGGTCATGCCGAGCTTGTTGGTGACCCGTTCGGCGACGACCTCCGGCAGAGTCCGGCCGGTGGCGGCCTCCATCACCGCGCCCATCACGTCCATGCCGACCGAATAGAGCCAGGCCGCGCCGGGCGGAAAGGTCAGGCCAGCGTCACTGATCCGGCGCAGTTCCTCGGGAAAGCCCAGGCCCGGCTGGTCCATGCCGTCCGACACGCCGAGCTTCAGATAGGGACCGTCGGCAGGCTGCATGAAGCCGTACGAGAGACCCGCTGTGTGGGTCAGCAGGTGGCGCAGCGTGATGGTCGGGACCTGACCCTGGAACGCGGGCTGGAAGTCCGGCAGCCAGCGGATCACGGGGTCGTCCAGACCAATGACGCCGCTTTCCACCAGACTGAGTGCGGCGGCGGTGACCAGCGGCTTGGTGAGCGATGAAGCGCGGAAGATGGTGTTCAGTGTCATGGCCCGCGCCGTCTCGCGATCGGCCTTTCCGGCGGCGCGGGCATAGGTCAGTTCCCCCCGACGGGCCACCAGCACGACGGCGCCGACGAGTTTCTGCTGAGACAGGGCCGCATCCAGGAGGGGGTCAAGCCGGGCTGCCAGAGCCGTGTCGGCCCGGATTTCCAGAGTGGGCATGACAGTTTTCTCCATCTCGTGTTTTCAGATGCTTAGGGGTTGCGACGCAGGGTCAATCAACTGTGTGCGCATTGGCGTTTGCCCTCAGTGACCTCAAAGTTGGATAATGGGGTTCAGGATCAGGGAGCCTAAGGCCTTGCGGGACGGGATTGAAGAGACGGCGGCGTGGGAAAGCCACAGGCCAAAGCTGACCTATCCAATGGCGGTGAAACCTCTGACGGGTGAGGCGGTGGACATTGCGCCGGGCGTCAAATGGATGCGGATGCCTCTAGGTGGCGCTCTGGCGTTCATCAACGTATGGGCGATTGCCGAGGGAGATGGCTGGGCCATTGTTGACACCGGCATCGGCGGCGCGGAAACCCGCAACGGCTGGCGCGCTGTGCTGAAGGGGCCGCTGGAAGGCAAGCCGGTGACGCGGGTTTTCGTCACCCACATGCACCCCGACCACATCGGCATGTCGGGATATTTGACACGCAAGTTTGATGCTTACTTGTGGATAACGCGGCTCGAGTACATCACCTGCCGTTCGCTGGCGGCCGACACCGGTCGCGAGGCGCCGGAGGACGCCCTGCGGTTCTTTCAGGGTGCTGGCTGGGACGAGGATGCGCTGGAGAACTACCGTGCCCGGTTCGGCGGGTTCGGCCGGGGGCTGCACGCCCTGCCGGACAGCTTCCGCCGTCTCAGTGATGGCGATCAGATCCGGATCGGCGACCACGTCTGGCGCATCGTGGTGGGTTCAGGCCACAGCCCGGAACATGCCTGCCTCTATTGTCCCGACCTGAAGCTGATGATTTCGGGCGATCAGGTGTTGCCGAAGATTTCGTCCAACGTGTCGGTGTTTCCGACCGAACCCGACGGCGACCCGCTGACCGACTGGCTGACGTCGCTGGCGCGGATCAAGACCCAGGTGCCGGACGATGTGTTGGTGCTGCCGGCGCACAACGAGCCGTTCCATGGGCTGCATGCACGGATCGATCATCTGATCAGCGGTCATGAGCGGGGGCTGGAGCGTCTGGCCGCGCTTCTGGTTGAACCAAAGCGGGTGGTGGACGTTTTCTCGGTGCTGTTCCGGCGCAAGATCGATCAGAATCTGCTGGGTCTGGCGACCGGTGAGAGCCTGGCGCACCTCAACTGCCTGATGGCGCGCGGTCAGGCGTTGCGGGAACGCGATGCCTCTGGCGTCGACTGGTATCGGGCCGTGGCCTAAAGGCTGACCTGTCTAGCACCACAACGATTTTTCGAAAGCCACCAGACATGACCGACCGCATCACCTCGTCCTTCAGCGCCAAATCGACCGCCCGCGACGTGGTTGGGGACCACGATCTCTCGGGTCAGACGATGATCGTCACTGGCGGTGCTTCAGGGCTGGGGGTGGAGACCGCACGCGCCCTGGCAGAGGCCGGGGCGGACGTCACCATCGCCGTGCGTAACGCGGAGGCCGGCGCAGCTGCGGCGGCCGACATGAACACAACGGCCGGCGGTCGGGTTTCGGTCGGTCTGCTGGACCTGTCGGATCTGCCGACCGTGGCCGCATTCGCCAGCGCCTGGGGCGACAAGCCCTTGAACGCGCTGATCAACAATGCCGCCGTCATGGCCTGTCCGCAAACCTACACGGCGCAGGATCTCGAGATGCAGATCGGCACCAACCACTTCGGCCACTTCCTGCTGACGACCTTGTTGGCCCGCGCACTTATGAACGGGTCCGAAGCCGGTCGCGCCAGCCGCGTCGTTTCGCTGTCATCTATCGGTCACCGTCGCAGCCCGGTGAACTTCGACGATCCGCACTATCGCAGCCTACCCTA
Organism: Alphaproteobacteria bacterium; assembly: GCA_031415215.1. Lineage (GTDB taxonomy): Bacteria > Pseudomonadota > Alphaproteobacteria > Caulobacterales > Caulobacteraceae > Phenylobacterium. The sequence goes on from JANORH010000273.1 coordinate 4,593, forward strand.
CGAAAAGTGGGCGGCGTACGGACAGGCCAAGACCGCCAATGCCCTGTTTGCGGTGGGGTTTAATGCGCGATTTGAGGATCTGGGGATTAACGCCAATGCCGTGATGCCGGGCGGGATCATGACGCCGCTGCAGCGGCATCTTCCCCGGGAAGAAATGATCGCTTTTGGCTGGATGGACGAGGCCGGCAAGGTCAACGACCGCTTCAAATCGACCGAACAGGGCGCGGCCACCAGCGTATGGGCGGCGGTGGGGTCGGAGCTTGAGGGTGTCGGCGGGCTCTATCTGGAAAACTGCACCCAGGCTTTGGCCTGGACTGAAGCCAATCCGTTCGAGGGCGTGATGCCCTATGCGCTGGATACCGAAGCCGCCGAGCGGCTCTGGGCGTTGAGCGAAGAGACCACCGGCGTGCGCCTGTGAGCTACCTGTGAGCACCGCCGATCCGGTCGTCGTCCGCGTCGCCACCGTCGCCGACGCGCCCCTGATCCTCAGCTTCATCCGTGAACTGGCCGAGTACGAGCGGATGCTGGATGAGGTCGAGGCCACCGAGGCCGATATCCGCCGAGACCTGTTCGGCGAGAACCCGCGAAGCTTTTGCGAGATCGCGGAGTACAAGGGCCAGCCGGTAGGCTTTGCGCTTTGGTTCTACAACTATTCGACTTTCCGGGGCCGGGCCGGGATCTACCTTGAGGACCTGTTCGTTCGCACCGAGGCGCGCGGCGTCGGCGCCGGCAAGGCGCTGTTGCGTCGGCTGGCCCAGCGCTGCGTGGACGCCGAGCTCGGACGGCTGGAGTGGGCCGTGCTGAACTGGAACGCGCCCTCGATCGCCTTCTACGACAGCCTCGGCGCCTCGGCGAAGACCGAGTGGACGGTGCGCCGCCTGGACGGCGAAGCGCTGGAGACCCTGGCCGCATCATGAGCATGCCACCGAATACCGTTCTGGAGGTTTCCGAGGCGGAGGCTGAAGTGATCCGTCAGGCGGTTCGGACCGCTGACCTTGCGACCCTCGGGAAGGGGCGGGTGCTGGCAGATCTGCACCATGTCGCCGGGCTGGTGGCGTTGCTGTCGGATGAGCGGGTCTCCGGGCCGATCTACGACCTGCCGCGATCACTCAACAATGACAGCATCACCCGCTGGGTGGTGGAGAGCCAGGCGCTGGCGCTGGCCGGAGAGGCGCTGCTCATCGCCAACCTGGATGGAGATGGCGAGGTCGTTGGCTATTCCCGGATAACCGTCTGGCCGGAGCATTCAGCGGCTGAACTGGCTGGTGCGGTGCGCGCTGATCGACAGAACAGCGGCAGGGGCGGCGCGGGGATGTCGCATAGCTTTGGCTGGATTTTCGAGACTCTCGGCGTGCGATTGATGTGCCTGACCGCCGCGCTTGACAACATCCGGGTGCAGAAAGGCATCGACGCCGCCGGTTTCGTGCGCATGGGCGAGCGCGACGCGGTTCGGCCCGACGGGACGGTCCGGCGCTCGATCTATTGGGAGATGACCCGCGACGACTGGCACCTGCGGCACCGGCTGTAGGCGCGGGCTCAGACCTTCAGGTCAACGTAGTTTCCGGTGGTGCGAATCCGGGCTTGGTGGGCGCGAAGCGCTGTCTCGGCGGTGACCGAAATCTCGGCCTCGATCCGGGCCTGCGGAGTAAGTCTCAACAGGGTGACGCGATCCACGCCACGCTCGGCCATCACCTGATCGCGAATCTGGTCACGGCTGTCGACGGTGCGGTTGGCGGGCTGGACGGATCGCAGGGCCTGGGCGCGCATACGATCCGTAGCCGCGAAGGCCAGTTCACGGGTTGATGCGCCAGGATGGGACAGTCCGGAGATCATGTCGAACGCCGTCGCAACGGCGGCGCCATAAAGTCTCATGCCTCCCCCACCGCGAGTGATGGGGGAGGTGAAGGGTTTACGCCGGGGTTTTCGCCGCTGTCGCGCCGGGCATCACCGCGCGGTTCAGGTCGAAGAACTTGGGCGCCATCGCGGGCACGGCTTCGGACAGGATGGTCGCAACGGTCCAGCCCTCTTCCTTGGTCACCGTCTCGATCGGGCGGGGCTGGGAATAGAGGATGATGTTTTCGCCCGACGAGCCGAAGATCTGGCCTGAGACGTTGGCGGCGGCGGGCGTGATCATTGCGACGGAGAAGCGAGCCGGCTGGTCGGCGCGGATCTTCTCGGCCATCACGGCGCGGCGCGCGGCGGCGGCCTCGTCCTTGATCGGCACCGACTGGGTCATCCGCGTCCAGGCGACGGGGGCCAGGCAATTGGAGCGGACGTTGTTGCGCGCGCC
>JANORH010000274.1:0-5118 GCA_031415215.1 Alphaproteobacteria bacterium
AATCACCAATGAGGCGGCTGCGGCAGATTCGCGGCGGCCGTTCATTCTCTGCAGGGCCGTGCGAAGCGAGACCGGCTCCTCTCCCGTGACGACGACCACTATGTGGTCTGCGCCAAACGGGGGACCGGCAAAAGCGGCCATCAAGGTCCTGCGGTCGCCGGTTCCAACACGTCCGGGACCTTCGTCCTCCAGGGGATATATCAACTGGACGACACCGTCCCCCGTAAGGTTGAAGGCCGTCAAGAAGCCGCTCGCAGCACCTAGCTTGACGTCTATCTCCAGAACGTCGTCGCGATGATAAAGCTCGCCAGGCCTGCGGGGCCCGATCTCGACCTTCAGCTGCCTCTCGTCCGCCGCTCTGTAGAGCCTCTTGAGCGCACCATGGTTGGCGATGGCGCCTAGTATGCCTTCTGTCGAGGTCAGGTTGTCCGCGATGCGGTCGCCCTTGGCATCCGTGAGCGTGCCTTCGCGGGCTAACCAGATCAGATCCGGCTGCCCCTCGTAGACCGAAGCCCATGGCCCGTGACCACCGAGCACCTCTGCCGCTGCGCCATCGGCCGCCCTGATCCGAACGGGCGGCTCCTCGTCTGCATCTGGCATCAGCGGCTGGAAGATCACACTGCGTTCGTTTCCCTTGGGAATGACGGCACTGGACCATTGCCGGGTTCCGCTGATCTGTCGGGTTCGCGTCGTCAGCGCAGCGGTGAGTTCGGCGAGGCTGAGACGGCCGTCAACGTCGAGATCGGCGGCCAACCGTCCGTCCTCACGGCGGTCACGCAGGGCGCTTTCGAGCGCATAGGTCAGCACCCCGCGCGTGGGAGAGTCAGCGCGTGGAAGCGGCCCTTCGAGCGCCAGCTGATCGTCCTGTGATGCCCCGATGAAAACCACATTCGCCCCTGGGCCAACCAAAGTGCGTGAGACGATCGGGTCGGAAGAAACCTCGGGCAGCGCCAACACCAGGGCGTTCGTGAGGGCCTTGCGCGCTCGAAAGCCCGCCGCACTCGAAAAGCTGCGGTTCAGCGTGCCGCTGTGGCAGGCGTCGGCTATCTGAAGGATGTTGACGTTCGCCGGGAACAGCTCCTGGAGCCAACGATGCAGATCGTTGTCGAGGATGAACTGCGAGGGGTCCGGTGCCTCTGGATGAAAGCCGCTGAGCACAAGGAATTCGTCCAGCCCGTCAGCTTCCTGCTGGTCCCGCGCCACAGCCTGCGCGCCGTGCCCCGCGTAGAAAAATACGACCCAGTCTCCCGGCTCGACCCGCGTGGCGAGATCGGCCAACCCAGCGCGGATGCTCTGGCGTGTGGCGGCGTGGTCAATCAGCGTGGTGATATCCATAGCGCCCTGATTCCGCAGGAGCGCCACCATAGCCGCCGCGTCGTTGCGAGGCCCTTCAAGGGGCGAGACCCTTGGTGAGTCGTAGGCCGCCACGCCGACGATGAGCGCGCGCACGGTGGCGCGCGCCTCGCCAGCCTGTGCCAGACAGACGCACGCCAGCAGGACTGCAAGCCGCCTGACCATTTGGCGGCTAGAAGCGGAAACCAAGCCCGGCAGAGATCGAACTGTAACCCTTCGCCTTCACGCCGTTGATGTTGATCCGGTAGAGATCATATCCGTTGCGCGCTTCACCTTCGCGCGCGCGGACGCCGAACGACAGCGTACCTTCGTGAAACGTGTCAGCGTAGAGCTTGTCGCCCGTGAAGGCGGTGAAGGTGTAGCTGGCCCGCACGGACGCGCCACGCCCGAGCACTTGCGCCTCCAGGGGAAGTTCGTAGGCCAGACCGTTGCGAAACACGACGTTTTTCACCCCGGGGTCGACGTCGTAGCCCGTGACATCGGTCGGCAGTGTAGAACTGTAGCCGATCATGTTGCCGATGATGAGCTTGCCGCGACCGATCCCGTCGATGCGATAGCGGCTGGACACCGATGCCGTGACCATGTGGCCAAGTGAGCCCAGTTCATCCGACGCCGTGATGCCGTAGGCAATCCGTGGCTCGATGGACCAGCGATTGTCGCGCAGCGGAATTTCCAGAGCCAGGCTTGGGGCGAAACTGCCGGACCGGGCGCCGTTGACCTCTTCGTAGCTGAAGGGAGCCTCGATCTTGAGTTGCGCCCGGCTCCCGGCCAGAACGCGGAAGCTGCGTTGGAGTCTTCCATCAAGACGATCGCTGTCGAAGCGACCGCCGGAACTGCGGGTATACGCCGCTCCGACCATCCACGGATCGGCATTGTCGGTGCCTCCGCCATCCACGAGGGAGTCCCCGGCGGAGAGGTCGAGCGCGCTACGGACCAGACGGCCCTGAAGGCTGCCCGGATTTCCGGCCAGCGGGTCCATGGGCGTCTGGGTGAGGCGGCGAAGGAGCAGCCTGATAAGCCGCTCGGCCTCGGCGGAGTCGGTATCGTCGAAGTAGTCCTTGAAGGCCTGGTATGCGGCGACGCGCGTCGCGCCCGTAAAGGTCAGCTGGTAGATCCGGCCCGGCTCGTCAAAAGCGGGGACGCGCAGGGTGAAAGTTGTTCCACCTGCGGCGTAGCTGCCGAACAGGGGAACGCCCCGGAAATCAAGTGTGCCCTGAACCGCCTGTGTGCCGGTGTATGTGCCAGGGTAGCGCCGGAACAGGTCCGCTTCGGAAAGAAAATCAGTGGCGTCGTCCGCGTCATTGACGTCGTAGGCATTACTGAACGTTCCGATCTGGACCCCGATCCGGAACAGCCCCGACAGCGCCTGCACATCGTTTGGCAGCGACTGCGCGCTAGCCTCAACGGCACCCAGAAGCCCAACCGCAAACACCCCGGCCCGAAGGCCATTATTCCAGCTTGCCATTATTTCCCCCGACCGCTTGCCATGCGCCTGACGACGCCTCTCGACACGATTCAATGCTGAAGCGCGTCCATCGCCGCGCCTACAAGCTTGGCTTTAGTCCCGTCGTTAGCAACGATCGGGTTGTGGCCACCATCGCCATTTGTAGGGTGATCTTTTCAGGTTCAGGAGCGGCCCGCGGCGGCGGGACAGGATAACCTGTCGCCGTGAACTAAGATCATGTGGCTACCACGGCGATCGGCGGAGCGAGGACCTGGTCAGCCTTTCGCCGAACCCCGCGAACGCCTGCGTGAAGCGACCCAGGCACGCCGCGCGCGGACAGCCCCCCGGTGAAGCTCCTCGTTCATCTCAAGACCGTACAGCGCCGGATTGAAGGCCGCACCAGTCATCACAGGCCGAGCCAGTCGCGCGAGCTCGCGCTTGGCGGGGGCCAGGTAGGTCCCGGCGAAGGTTGCCGCCGCGAGGCGCGACTGGGCCTCGGCGATGGGCCAGAAAGCACCTGAGGGTCGGCCCAATCCGACAAAGAACAGGTCAGCGCGGGCAGGCGACATCGTCCTGCAAAACAGCCGCAAATCATCTCCGCGCGTATCGGCGATGGAAGGATCAAGGAAGGGGAATGCAAGGTGATATCCGGTCGCGCAGATCACGGCGTCTGCATACTGGACCTCGCCGTCCGCGAAAGTAAGGTTCTGCCCATCGACGCCCGTCACGGCACCACGTGCGCTGATTTCACCGGCCTCCAGCGCGGGCAACAGGTCCTGCGCGACTGTTGGGCGCGTTGACAGGGGGTCCATTGGCGCCGGTGGCAGACCTAGCTGGGCGAACCTTGCCTGAAGCGAGCCAAGACTTTTGCGAAACCTCGGCCGGGCGACGGCTGCGAATACCCTCTGGCGAAGCCCCGGCGGAACCAGCCGGAAGATCGGCAGAACGCGGTCTTTCGGGTGTGTCATCGGCGCAAGACTTGAGATCGACACACCGTTGATTGTCTTGGGAATGATCCAGGTACCGCTGCGCGCTGACAGGGTTACCGACCCCGCGCCACCTCGGGCGATCTCCACCGCCACCTCACACGCGGTGTTGCCGATACCCACGACAACAACGTTTTTGCCGCTCAGGTCAATCGGCTCTCGCGGACTGCGATAGGACTGGGCGTGCAGAAGGTCACCGGTGAAAGCCCTCGCCCAATCGGGACATCTTGGCTGCCAGTAGGTCCCGCTGGCGACGACAATGCCGTCAAACAACTCATCCGCAACAACCCCGTCTTCCGTGCGGGACTGAACCTTCCAGCCCTGCTCGCCTACAGGGGCCGCGTGAACGACTTCGGTCCGCAGGCGCAGACGAGGTTGCAGGCCGAAGTGCTCGACATAGGACTGCAACCACTCGACCACCCGTCCCGCCGGCAAAAACTCCGGCCAGTCTTCCGGGATCTCGAAATCGCTGAAGCGGCTCATGCGCCGTGGTGTGTTTGTATGGAGCGAGTGATACGCCGCCGACCGTCCGTTCGGGTTGTCGATCACCCATTGCCCGCCGACGACCGACGACATGTCGATGCAGACAGGGTCAAGGCCTGCCTCCGCAAGCGTTTTCGTTGCGACCAGCCCGGAAGGGCCAGCCCCGATGACACAGATGCGCTTGCCGTTCATTCCAGGCACCCCGGCGAAGGCGGTCGTGCGCCTAGATGATATTGATAGTCAATCGCAATATAGATGTCAATTTCCACCCAGCTTCAGAACGGGCGCGCTCCAGGCCTAGGCGACCGGACCGCCCTATGGATTGGTAACGAAGCGCCTCCGATTGCACGACCGGCGGCGCTTCTTTGCCCGTGTTTCTTGTCACGGGGACAGGCGAGGCGTCACCGACGCGCCTGTCGGAGGTGGGATAACTCTCCATATTGCGATTGATTCGCAGAATCATTCGCAATATGGAGGAGGCCGTTCCTCGTTGGAGATCCGTGATGCGTCTGGTTCTGTTCAGTGTTGCCTCGACCCTCGCGCTGGGCGTTGCGACAACCGCCTGGTCGGCTGAGGAGACAGCAGCGACGACGGTCGACTCCATCACGGTCACGGCCACCCGAAGCGAGAAACCCGCCAGCGAGGTACCGGTCACCGTCAGCGTGATCACGGCCAGCGACCTGGAGGATCGCCTCGCCGCCGACATCAGGGACGTCGTCAAGTATGAACCGGGGGTCAGTGTCCGGTCCGGTCCGTCGCGGTTTGGAGCCGCGCTGGGCTCTACCGGTCGTGACGGCAATGCCGGCTTCAACATCCGGGGACTTGAAGGCAATCGCGTGCTGATCCAGGTAG
>JANORH010000275.1:0-22445 GCA_031415215.1 Alphaproteobacteria bacterium
CCGCGGCCCGGCCGGCCAGGTCCGCCCGGGTCTCCTTCATGGTCAGGACGACGAGGCCAGCCAGGACAAGACCCGGCGCTCCGGCCAGCAGGAAGGCCATGCGCCAGCCATAGGCGTCCGCCACGAGACCGCCGAACGCCATGCCGATCAGGCCGCCCAGGGGCACGCCGATGGCGAACAGGCCCATCGCCGAGGCGCGTTTTGACTTCGGGAAATAGTCGCTGATCAGGGATTGCGAGGGCGGCACGCCCCCGGCCTCGCCAATGCCCACGCCGAACCGGCAGAGGCAGAGCTGGACGAACGACTGGGCCGCGGCGCTCAGCGCCGTGAACCCGCACCAGACCGTCACCGCGGTCGCGATGATGAACGGGCGGTGCCGATACTCGGCTAGCCGCGCGATCGGGATGGCCATGATGGTGTAGATCAGGGCGAAGGATATCCCGGACATGATCCCCACCTGCCAGTCGGCGAGGTGAAGCTCCTGCTTGATCGGTTCAGCGAGGATGTTGATCACCTGCCGGTCGAGATTGTTCAGGATGTAAATGACCAGCAGCAGGCCCAGCACATAGTTCGCATAGGCTGGGCGAAATGTCCGGCTCGCCACCGGGTCCAACTGCTTGATTGTGTCCGACATGTAGCGACCTCTGCCGGGCGGGGCGTCGTGAGGGCGATCAGGCCCGGGGTTCGAACCAGATAGGCGAGGACCAGGCGCGCTCCATCATAGTGGCCGGCAGTTTCGGATTGGGCGGGATTCCGATGCGCAGCGCGTCCCAGGTCGACCAGCGGCAGGACGGATTCTCCAGAACGCGGACGTAGTAGAAGGCCCGTTGGCGCGCGTCGAACGTGGGGTCCGTCCAGACGGTCCGCAGCTCAACATCTCCCTTGAAGCGATCCGGCTGGCAGGTCGTCAGGTCGACGGCGGCACCATTGGCGGGGCAGCGCGCCGTCAGGGAATCTACCTTGCCGTCGTCGGAGCAGGCCACGTCGAAGACGCGCTCCTTCGCCACGCCGTTCTCGATCCAGCCCTTAACGATCTGCGCGCGCTGCAGATAGCCGGACATCGGATCGCGCACCGCCCATACCAGGAACTTCGGTGCCTGACCTGACGCCGGAAGCAGATCCCCGCCCATCGGCACGCCGTGGGCATAGGCCTGCCGGACCGTGTCCGGGCGGCTGAGCAGGTCCACGGGAAAGTCGTAGCCCGCGAAGAACCGCACCTTGATCCGTGGTCCCGAGGTGGCGAAAGTCTCCCTGCGGCGGAGCGCGCCGAAGATCGCCTCGCGGCTGTTTTCCTCCGCCCAGACGCCGGCCAGGCCGCTGCCACCCCGGGTCTGCCGGACGACCGCGGCGCTGGTTCCTCCCTCCCAGGTCCGCGCGCCGCCAGCGGGCAGTCCGTCGCGTACCTCCGGCCGGCCATCGCGGGCACCGGACGCGCCGAAATAGTTTCGCTCTTCCACCCCGCCGGGCGCAGCGTTGTGATTGTCGGAGGAACTGATGAAGCCCAACTTGAACGGGTTCACGCCCACCTTCTGACGAAGGAGAATTCCGTCCTCCAACGCACGGCGTACATAGCCGCCCGCGAACGTCTTCACGGGTTTGTCCGTGCCGATGTAGCGCTCCATGATCTCGAAATTTGCCCACTCATCGTTCGGCGACAGCGAGGGGTGGGTCTCGGACGTCCCCTTGATCTGGCTAATCTCCACCAGGGGCTCGTTGCGGGCGCGCAGTTCGGCATAGGTGCGGTCGATGGGCTGGCCGTTGCGGCGCACGCTGTCGAACATCAGTCCGTCGCTGCCGTTGGAATTGTGCGGAATGGCCAGGGCCTCGATGCCCCTTGCCCGCCAGCCGTCCATGGTCCGCCACAGGTCCTCCGGGTCCATCGAGACGGTGGAGGCGAAGGGTGCCGCCGGGACCTTGGCGCTGCGGAAGATCACGTTGCGGTGCAGGTTGCGACCGTCAGGGGCCGAGGTGAACTCATAACCGATCAGAGTCGTGAACCGGCCAGGCCGATTGTTGCGGGCGGCGGCGTCCTGAATCTCCGCCCAGCCACGCCCGGTGACCGCCGGGTCATTGTATTCTGCCGGCAATGCCTTTGAGCGGGAGCCTTCAACAAAGGCCGTAAAGGCTCGCTGCATCGCTGCGGCGTCGGTCCCAAAAAGGTTCAGACTAAAAGGCAGGCTGTGCAGCGGGCTGTCGGGCCACGCGGCCTCGCGGACGGCGGAAAGGTACTCCGAATGATCAGTGACCGCCGTGAAATCGAGGGGTCCGCCCTCCAGCCGGACCGGGTAGCCGCTGGCATGGCCGATCGCCTCGCCCTGCGCGAACCGGTATGCGTCGTCGGGGGTTCGGCGAACGTTGGAGATGTACGCGTCGTTTGAAAGATAGGTGTGCACGTGCAGGTCGCCGAAGTAAGCGTTACGGTCCAGGTTGTAGCCGGGAAGCCGGGCCGCGACAGCTGGGCCCCTCGCCTGGGCCGAGGGCTTCGGCAGTGGCTGCGCCGGCACCGGTTGTGGTGCCCGCACGGCACTGATCGCAGCCGCGGTGCCCATGATCAGGGCCACCGCCAAAGCGGGGCCCACATATCTCATCGCAGTCACAGCATCCCCTCCCCCGGGCTTCGTCTCAATGGCGGATAATTCTCAACGGTATTCGGGATCGATCCAATCGGGCCAGAGGTCCGGCAAACCGTCGGACACATGTTCCGGGAAGGCTGCCGGGCGCTTTTCGAGGAACGAGGCGATCCCCTCCCTGGCATCCGCCGAGGCGCCACGCAGGCGCATGGACCGGCTGTCGGCGCGATGGGCGTCCATCGGATGATCGGCGACCAGGCCGCGCCAGATCAACTGCCGAGTGACGGCCATCGAGACCGGTGCGGCGTTGCTGACGAACTCCGCAGCCAGCGAACGGGCGGCTGGAAGCAGGTCCTCGGGCGCGTGGACCGAGCGCACCAGACCGCGCTCCATGGCCTCCTGGGCCGGAAAGATCCGCCCGGAGTAGCACCACTCCAGCGCCGTCGAGGCACCGACGAGGCGCGGCAGGAACCAGGACGAGGCGGCCTCCAGCGCCAGGCCGCGGCGCGAGAACACGAAGCCATACCGCGCCTCGCTCGAGGCCATCCGCACGTCCATGGCCAGTTGAAGGGTCGCGCCCACGCCGACGGCCGCGCCGTTGACCGCAGCGATCACCGGCTTGAGGCTCTGGAAGATCCGCAGCGACACCCGGCCGCCGCCGTCGCGGCTGAGATCGCCAGTGTCGCCGGCAGCGCGACGTTCGGCTTCCCGCGCACCGGCATCAAATGTGCCTGCACCGCTTCCAAGGTCCGCGCCGGCGCAAAAGCCACGGCCTGCGCCGGTAACGATCAAGGCCTTCACCGCATCGTCTGCGTCGGTGGCGTCAAATGCGGCGATGATGTCGAGCATCATCTTGGGCGTGAAGGCGTTTAGACGTTCCGGTCGGTTGAGGGTGATTGTCGCTACCCCGTCGGCTACATCGTAGAGCAAGGTCTCGAAGTTCGGCTGACTCATCAGCGGGTCCCGTCCCCATCTGGCGTCGTGTTGTCTGGCGCACCGTCGCGGAGCGTTCCGACCCTTGGAAGCATCAGCTTATGGGCAGGACTAAACGCCTGCAATTGAAATGTTCCCAGTTGGTATCAAACTCGCGAAGACGGGAAGTTAGTCTCCGACCGCTGGATCTCCAGCTAGGACATAGACTTCCGGAACCGTGCCCAAACGGAAGGCCTCGCGCGTGGAGAGGTGATACTCGCGCTGGATCCGGGACCACCACCGCAGGCGCGTTGCCTCATCAAGGCCGTCTCGGCCCTCGATCCAGCGAATCATGTTCTCGATAAAGGGTCCGGTGTTGAGTCTGGAAGCGTACTCGGCGCGCTCTGCCGCTCCGGGAGGGGCATCAGGCCCGATCACATACCAGCGGTCCCGGGTGTAGCCGGCGATGGTGTGGGTGACAGCCTCGGCCCAGTCCAGTTGATCGACACCGGCCTGACTGTAGCGGAGTACCAGAAGGAAGGGGTCTGGGCAGGCTTGAGCAGCGCGTGCCATCTCTTGGGCGCGTTCGCCGTAGACGCGGAGCGGCTTGGCGTAGACCTCATGAATCCCTTGGATGACGTAATCGAGGATCGCGTCCAGCAGGTTCTGCTTCGACGAGAATATCCGGTAGAACAACACCTTCGGGACGCCAGCAGCGGCGGCGACGTCCTGCATGGTGGCTGCGGCCAGACCCTTTTCCAGGAAGACCCGGCTGGCCACCCGAATATAGGCTTCGCGCCGCTCGGCAACGTTCACCCGCGGCTTCGAGCCGCGCCCCGTCCTCGGCCCGATTCCACCTTCGCGATCGCTCACGCTCACCGGCACCGTCCTCCCTAAGTATCAGATCGCGGTGATTGTATGCGCGATCAAGCCCTACTCCGGAAGACCGTCGATTAGACAGACCGGAGCGACGGAAGCCCAGCGCATCCGCGATGCGTCCGCACAACGAAAATTGAGCCCACCCAGTAACATTGATAAACGTGGCCTACGAGCAACCGAGGGGCAGTTAGCATGGACGTTCAGGACAAGGTCGTCGCGATCACGGGGGGCGGCAGCGGAATCGGTAAGGCGATGGCCCGGCGCTTCCGTCGCGACGGTGCCCGCGGAATCGTTGTGGCGGACATCAACGGTGAAGCCGCCGAAGCCGTGGCGGCCGAGGTTGGCGGCGTCGCGATCCGTACGGATGTGTCCCATGAACCGGATGTCGCTCGGATGATTGCCCTGACTGAGGACCGCTTCGGCACCGTCGACCTGATGTGCTCCAATGCCGGGGTCTCCGGCCGGGACCCCGACTTCAACAATGCCACCTCCGCCACGAACGAGGCCTGGATGCGTGGCTGGGCGGTCAATGTCATGGCCCACGTCTATGCCGCGCGCGCCTGCCTACCCGGAATGATCTCCCGCGGCGGCGGCTACTTTCTCCACACAGTGTCGGCGGCAGGCCTGCTAAGCCAGCCCGGAAGTCCGGCCTATGCGGCCACCAAACATGCGGCGGTAGGATTCGCAGAGGCGCTCGCGATCACTCACAGGAGCCAGAACATCCGGGTCTCGATCCTCTGCCCACAAGCCGTGGACACACCCCTCATCCAAGGCGCGAGCGGCTCCCAATCGGTGGATGGTATTCTTTCGCCGGAAGCAGTCGCGGATAGCGTCGTAGAGGGTCTGGCCGTCGAGAGCTTTCTCATCCTGCCCCACCCTCAGGTAATGACTTACATGCAGCGGAAAGTCGTCGACTACGACCGTTGGATCGGCGGCATGGCGCGTCTGCGTGACAAAATCACTCCGCCTGCGGGGTAGTCGGGGTCGAACGGCTTTGTCAGACGCAATGCACTGGCCGGGACTGTCAGGTAAACTCGAGTGGCCCGAGAAAGCCCTACCCCGGCGCCATGATCACGCGGCTGCGGTCGCAGCCGCCCACGTCCGATGAGCCTCGGCCCTGAACTGGCGAAGGGTCGGACGGCGGATCAGGTGGGATTGATGATTGAAGACGTCGTAGATCGCGGCGTGGGTGGCGAGGAACCTCTGGGCCGAGGCTCGTGACTTGAACTTCTGCTGCTTCCGCTCTCGTCGTCGGATCGGCAGGTGCGAGTTTTCCGCCCGATTGTTCTCCCGCATCCCACCAGGTTGGTGGCGATCGGTTAGCCCCAGATCCCCGACCGCCGCGCGGGATGAAGCCAGCTTGTCGGTGACGATGGTCTCGGGGTGAACACTCTGGTTCTTGAGCAATTTTCTCAGAAGCTTCAACGCCGCCGCCTTGTTACGACGCTCCTGGACCAGCATGTCCAGCACCTCACCCTCATCGTCGACGGCGCGCCACAGGAACATCCGCTTGCCGCCGATCTTCACCACCATCTCATCGAGATGCCAGCGGCCGGTCGGCCTGGACCGCGAGCGCCGTAGGTTGTCGGCGTAGAGCCGGCCGAACTTCAGTGTCCAGCATCGGATCGTCTCGTAGCTGACCTCGACCGCGCGCTGGGCCAGCAACTCCTCAACGTCACGAAGGCTCAGAGTGAACCGGAAATACAGCCAAACCGCATGGCGTATCACCTCCGCAGGGAAGCGGTGGCGCTTGTAGGATGTCGGTCTCAAGGTCGCCTCCAGCTGCGGCTTCACACCGGAAGTGGAGACGCTTTATCGTCTACCTGACAGCACCGCCACGCAGTCTGGCAATTTATCTCCTCACCGCGGCCCATCCCGTAACAGGCGGAAGACGCGCGACCTGCGCCGGCCAAACTCACCTCCAAGCCCGTAGATTGCCCCCGTCTCCGGGCCAAATCCGCCCCCCGACGGGGCGGCGTCTCCGCGCGTCTGAGATGTAGGTGAGTTTCCCCAGGAACAGGGACCCAGCAGGGAAACGCTTCAACTCTGCGCGCCCATATATCCCAATCGAAGCGTGGAAAGATCCAGTTTCTCCCGTGAATTCTGTTACGTACGTCATCACTCCACACCACGGCCAGTTGGACCTGGCAGGGAACGAAATAGTCGTGATCAGGGAGTCTTTTCCAAGCGAACAGGGAATGGTGCGCGGTTAGCAAGCTAGCTCAGAAAGCCGCCAAAAACCGTCGCTGGTCGTCCCATACAGGCGGCAATTCGCAGGCGATGAAACGCTGTAAGGTGAGGCCGGCCGGCTGGCGACCTTCGAGGATCTGGGTCTGCAGGTCAGGAGCGAGGAACGCGAGCCGAAGCATGCTGCGCTCGTAAGGCACCGCAGGCGCGGCTTGCAGCATAGCCTGGGCCGGTGCGGCGCGCGCTGCGCCGCCGGCCTGGGCGAGCAGCCGGTGAGCGTTCCTTGGCGCTTTGATCAGGATAGGGTTCGGTCGCGGCTGCCCATCGACTACGCCACCGGCCGCATCGGTGATCACGGTTCTGCCACCCCGCAGCTGAATGCGGCAGGGAATGACGATCCGAATGACGGCAGGATCAGAGGCCTCAATTGCCAGACGATGCCCGGCTGGCTAGCGGCCGATCAGAGTTGCAGGCTGGCTGACCAAGTCGCCAGGCCGCGCAAAGAACGCTGCACAGGTCGCGACAATCTGAACCGTCGTTGGATGAATTTCCACGCGCATCGCAAGGTTGGCTGGGGACGGTTTCCGCGGGGCCCCTACGTCACCCCCAACCGGCTCCACCGCACGAAGCGGTTATAGATCGTCTTGTGCGGACCATAGTCCTTCGGCGCGTCACGCCAGCGCAGGCCGTCAGGCGATCGCCTACGACGACGCCGCGAGTGCTCTTCGCCGGCGCTTTGACAAGCGGGCGGAAGCACCCCACCAAGATGGCAGAGTTGTAAAAGGTTGATAGCGCGGTGACGGCGAACGAAGATATCAGGCATCTGCTGCTCTCGCTTCTGCAGGGCTTCTACTGGTTCGATGAAGGCCTGCAGAACTATCTCCAGGCGCGGGGCTGGCCCTCGGTGACCCGGCCGCAGTCCATGGTCATGGCCAACACTGTGCTGGGCTTCCAGCGTCCCTCCGACATTGCCCGCAACATGGGCGTCAGCCGACAGGCGATTCACGCGACCATCAACCAGATGGCGACACTGGGCATGGTGTCGCTGGTGGACGATCCGGCGAACGGCCGTGTGAAGCTTGTCTCTCTGACATCGCTTGGCGAGACCATGCGCTTGGACGCCCAGCAAGCCATGGTGGTGATGGGCGAGGAACTGGGCCGCCGGCTGGGCAAAGTTACAGTCATGCGCGCCGCCCAAATGCTCAACGAGGACTGGGGACCGCCGATGACTTTCGCGCCCGGCGAACTGAAGGCCTAAGGACCGGCCGCTACCGTCGCTTGGACACCCAGGCGGCCAGCAGGTCCGCCATGGCGTCGCGCTCGGTGCGGCTGTCCTCGAAGTAGTGGGCGCCCTTGATCAGCTCCAACTGCTTGTCGCTGGTGCCGATGTTATTGAATATCTTGTGCGCGTCGCTGGGAAACACCCCGGTGTCGGCCAGCCCCTGGACCACCAGGCACGGCAGGTCGAACTTCGCGAGTTGCTCGGCACCCTGGCACCTGGACGTCTCGAGGCTCCACATCGACAGCCAGGTTTTCAGGTTGTTGGCCCGACCAATGCTGGGACTCCTGTTGGCAATGGCCGGGTGGCCGCGATAGCAGGCGGGCGACTTGCGCTCCGACGGATCGAGGGATCCGTCCATGAACCGGAGGTCGCCCCAGCAGCGGAACAGCGGGAACAGCCGGTCCGGGATTCCCGCAGCGTTCAGCCTAGCCAGTTCGACCTTGGCCCAGTCGGTGATGCGCTGGTTGCGGGCCCGTTGCGCGGCTCGGTAGCGAGTGATGAATTCGGGCGAATAGGACGGGCCGTTGTCCGGGTTGAACGGGTTCAGGCTCTCGTCGGTAGCAACGGGATCGGTCTCGTCCGTCACCGAGGCGTCCATCCAGTCGGTCAGCACCTCGGGCCGGCCCTGGTGGGCGTTGAGCGAGATGTAGAGGTCGGCCTTGGGCAGGCTGTGCATGGCCTCCAGCCCGGCCCCCTGCACCAGCTCGCCCATCGTCGGGGCGATGGCTTCGGCCTGATAGGCCCCCATGAGCGAGCCACCGCCCGAGTTGCCGAGAATAATGACCGTCTCAACGCCCGCCTGCTCGCGAAGCCAGCGCATGCCGACGCCGATGTCGATCACCGCATGCTCCAGCAGGAACTGGTCCTCGGCACCGCGGAAGCGGGTGTTCCAGCCCAGGAACCCGAAGCCGCGCGCCGCCAGGTAGGGGGCGATGTAGTGCTCGGAGAAATCAACGTTGTAGTGGGTGGCGATGAAGGCGGTCTTGGGCCGCCCGCCCTTGGGCGTGGTGTAGATGCCCTGGCAGGGATGACCGCCGGCCTGGATTCGCGGCGCGGTCGGCGAGACCATGCCGATGAACTGCCGGTCCACCTTTGCCATCAGGTCGCTGTCGTCCATGGCCACGCTCTCCCCTAACTTCCCGGCGGGTTCCGGCCCGCTCGATAGACACTTCGTAATCTAACTATTATGCCCGATCCAGATGCAAGCGGAGGGTTATCGCCATGAAGGCGCTGATGCAGGACTGGTCGCTGACGCTGGACAAGCTTCTCGACCATGCCGCGCGCTGGCACGGCGACCGCGAGGTGGTCACCCGCTCCGTCGAGGGCCCGATCATCCGCACAGGATATGCCGACATCCACGCTCGCGCCAAACAGGTGTCGCACGGCCTGAAGGAGATGGGTGTCAGGCTGGGCGACCGGGTCGCCACCCTGGGCTGGAACAGCGACCGCCACATGGCGGTCTGGTACGGGACCATCGGCATCGGGGCGGTGCTGCACTCGCTGAACCCGCGCCTCTTTCCGGAACAGCTGGTCTACATCGTCAATCACGCCGGCGACGAGGTGCTGTTCGCCGACCCGTTCTGCGCGCCGCTGCTGGAAGAGATCCTGCCGCAGTGCCCGACCGTCCGCCGGGTGATCTTCCTGAGCGATCCGGCGCACACGCCGACCACATCGTTCCCGTCCGAAAGCTATGAGCCGTGGGTCGGCGGCCGGCCAGTCGACGCAGCCTGGGGCGGCTTCGACGAGAACTCGGCCGCGGGCCTCTGCTACACGTCCGGCACCACCGGAAATCCCCAGGGCGTCCTCTACGGGCACCGCTCCAACTATCTGCACACGATGATGTCGCTGCAGCCGGACGCGCTGAACCTGTCGGCGCGGGACACGGTGCTGCTGATCGTGCCGATGTACCACGCCAACGCCTGGGGGGTGATGTACTCGGCCCCGATGGTCGGCGCGAAACTGGTCCTGCCGGGCCAAAAGATGGACGGTGCCTCGCTGCACGAGTTGATCGAGACAGAGGGCGTCACCTATTCAGCCGGCGTGCCCACCAACTGGCAGATGCTACTGACGCATTTGAAGGAGACCGGCGGCACGCTCACCACCCTGCAGCGGGTGACGGTGGGTGGCGCGGCCCTGCCCGAGTCGATCATCCGCACCCTGCGCGACGATTACGGCGTGGACGTGATCCAGGGCTGGGGCATGACTGAGACGTCGCCGCTGGGGACGGTTTCGGTCCCGTCGCCGAAGGTGGCGAAGCTGAGCATCGACAAGCAGATTGCCTACAAGCTCAAGCAAGGGCGCCTGCTCTGCAATCTTGACCTCAAGCTGGTGGACGATGAGGGCCGGCGGCTGCCGCACGACGGGACGACTTTCGGCCGGCTGATGATCAAGGGCCCCACGGTCGCCAGCGGCTACTACGGCGGTCGGCACGGCGAAG
This sequence comes from Alphaproteobacteria bacterium, assembly GCA_031415215.1. Taxonomy (GTDB): domain Bacteria; phylum Pseudomonadota; class Alphaproteobacteria; order Caulobacterales; family Caulobacteraceae; genus Phenylobacterium. The sequence goes on from JANORH010000275.1 coordinate 10,268, forward strand.
CCCTGGACGACGAGGGTTTCTTCGACACGGGTGACGTCGCCACCATCGACGACTATGGCTACATGCAGATTACCGACCGCGCCAAGGATGTCATCAAGTCGGGCGGCGAATGGATCAGCTCCATTGAGGTGGAGAACATCGCCATGGGCCATCCCAAGGCGGCGCTGTGCGCCGTGATCGGCGTGACCCATCCCAAGTGGGACGAGCGGCCGATCCTGCTGGTCCAGCTGAAGCCGGGGCAGGCCGCCGAGGGCCGCGAGTTCCTCGACCATCTCGACGGTCGGATCGCCAGGTGGTGGATGCCTGATGACGTCGTGTTCGTGGACGAGATCCCGCTCGGGCCCACCGGAAAGATCGACAAGAAGCTGCTGCGCCAGCGGCTAACGGGCTACAGCCTGCCGTTCGACACCGCCGTCACGCGATAGGCGGCTCCAGGCGCTCGGCCAGTTCGATCACTCGCGCCGCCAGCCCGCCCAGAAGTTGCGCGGGCAGGGCGTCCTTGAGGGCCCCGGCGTCGTCGAAAGCTGCGTGCGCGGCAGGGACCAGCACCTGCTCCGTCGCCACTATGGCCTGGGTGGTCCCCAGGATCTGGCGCAGGTGCGTGACGCCGCGCAGGCCTCCGAAGGGGCTCGGGGAGGCACCCATCAAGCCCACGACCTTGCCGCGGAATGCGCTCAGCGCGACCATGCTCTCGCCGTCTGTCGGACGCGTGGCCCAGTCGATGACGTTTTTCAGCACGCCCGAGACGGAACCATTGTACTCCGGAGAGGCTATCAGGAAGCCATGGTGGGCCCGGAACAACGCCTTCAGTTCCCGCGCCATCGCGGGGAAAGCCGAGGCCTCCAAATCTCCGTCATAGAGCGGCAGGTCGAAGTCCTTTAGCAAGATCGACGTCACCTCCGCGCCTCGCGCCCGGGCCTCCGCGACCGCCAGATTGAGCAGGGCCTGGTTCAGGGAACCGGTGCGGGTGCTGCCCGCGAAGGCGAGAAGTTTGACGGTCATCTTTAGGGTCCTGTCGCCGCTCAGGCGGCGCTGTCGGTGGCGGATTCTTCGTCAGCGTCGATAGCGAGGTTGCGCCCGACCTGGGTCAGGGCCTTGCGCAGGATGTCGATCTCGGTGGGCGTCAGGCCGGCCAGGGCCACGGCGTTGACCTCGGCCACGGCCGGCAGGAGGGTCGCCTCCAGCGCCTGCGCCTCGGGGGTCAGGAACACATGCACTTTGCGCCGGTCCTCGACGCTCTTCTGGCGCGTGACGAAGCCGCTGCGTTCGAGGCTTTTCAGGGCAATCACCGTCGTCGGCTCACGCATCCCGACCCGGCGCGAAAGCTCGCGCTGGGTCAGGCCGTCCTCGCGCCACAGGACGCGCAGGAACCGCCACTGGCCGCTGGACACCCCGTGAGGCGAAGTGCGAGCCTCAAGAGCTCGCGAAAATGCGCGGAACGCGATGCGGGTCAGGTAGCCGATGCTATTGGTGGGGTCGGCGTAGAGTTGGATTTCGCTCATCCCCTGACCATTCCATCCCGGCTGCCGCTCGGCAATCGCATCCGTTGACATGCCGCCGACGGGTTTCTACGAAATAGATAGTATTCTAACGAATTTGGGAATCCTGCGATGTCGCTCCTGGGCCTGCCGCTGCTGCCGACGACCATCGTGGGCAGTTACCCCCAGCCCGATTGGCTGATCGACCGGGAGGGCCTGAAGTCGCGCCTGCCGCCCCGCGTACGCGCCAAGGAGCTATGGCGCATCCCCGAGGCGCTGTTGGCCGACGCCCAGGAGGCCGCCACGCTGATGGCGATCAGCGACCAGAAACTGGCCGGCATCCACATCGTCGGCGACGGCGAGATGCGCCGGGAGAGCTATTCCAACCGCCTGGCGACGGCGCTCGAAGGCATCGACATCGACACTCCGGGCCAGGCCATGGACCGCACCGGGGCCATGAACCCGGTGCCGCGCGTCGCCGGTCCGATCCGCCGCACCGGCCCCATCGAAGCGCAGGACGCGACCTTCCTGAAGGTCCGTGCCGGCGTACCGGTGAAGATCACCATCCCCGGCCCCTTCACCATGACCCAGCAAGCGCAGAACGACTACTATCCGGACGCGCGTACGCTCGCGATGGACTACGCCGATGCGGTCAACGCCGAGGCTCGCGACCTGTTCGCCGCCGGCGTCGACATCGTCCAGCTGGACGAACCCTACCTGCAGGCCAAGGCCGACGAGGCCCGCAGCTTCGCCATCGAGGCGATCAACCGGGCGGTGAAGGGGGTGGGCGGCCTGACGGCCCTGCACATCTGCTTCGGTTACGCCTATGTCCACAAGGGTGCGGCCAAGCCCGGCGGCTATGCGTTCCTGGAGGAGCTGGAAGCCTCGGACGTCGATATTATCTCCATCGAGGCGGCCCAGCCCAACCTCGACCCATCGATCCTGCGCGAGCTGCCCTCGAAGTACATCATGTATGGCGTGATCGACCTCAACGACCCCAGCGTGGAGAGCGCCGCGACGGTGGCGGCCCGCATCCGCAAGGCCCTGCCCTTCATCGACGCGGAGCGCCTGATCATCGCCCCCGACTGCGGCATGAAATACCAGAGCCGCGAGGTGGCCTTCGGTAAGCTCAAGGCCATGGCCGACGGCGCGGCGATCGTGCGGCGGGAGTTGATGGGGAGTTAGACCAGGTTTTCACCCAGAGCGTTACCCTAGCCAGATCCTCAAAATCCGGTTCACCTCGTGCGGTGCTTCAAGCATCGGCAGGTGGCCGCAATCGGCGATCACCTTCAGCCTGGATCCCGTCACGGCAGCCAGAATTTCGTCCTGATGCTCCTGGGTCGTGATGCCGTCGTGGTCGCCGCGGATCAGCAGAGTGGGAACCTCGATCGCCTCAAGAGATGGCCGACTATCCTCGCGACTCATGATCGCGCGCTGCTGAACGAGAAAGCTATCGGCGCCGGTGTCTGACGCCATCTTGCGGATCACACCCAACAAGACCTCGTCGCCTCGCCGGTCGGGGTGGACCAGCATCGGGATGCGTTCTTCGACCACATCAGCGAAGTTTCCAGCTTCCACCAGCCGGATGTAGCCCTGGCGGCGCTCGGTCTGGGCGGGCCCGTCGTTGGGGGCCAGAGTGGCAATGAGGACCAGACTGATCACACGCTCTGGCGCGTGACGCATGACTTCGAAGGCGGTGAAACCGCCCATGGCGTGGGCCACCAGATGGAAACGCGGCGGTGCCGCAGCGAGCAGGCGGGCCGCCATGCCAGCGATGTTGTCGTCGTGGGTGTGGTCGGCGATCTGCAGGTCGTAGTCGGGAGAGAACGCGGCGATCTGTGGCGACCAGACGGCGTCGGTTAGCAGCTGGCCGGTAGCGAAGACGACAGTCGAACGTGCCATCAGACCACCCGGTTCAAGAGGGGTTCGCCCTCCGCCAGGCGTCGGCAGTTCTCGAAGGCGACGGCAAGGCTGCGGTCCAGGGTCTCCGGCGTCAGCCACGCCACATGCGGTGCCGCCACGACAGTCGGCAAGGCCAGCAGTGGGTTTGCGGGATCCACCGGTTCTTGCGCGAACACATCGAGCCCGGCGCCGCGCAAGTGGCCGGATTTGAGCGCGACCGCCAGCGCCGCCTCGTCCACCAGCCCGCCGCGCGCAGTGTTGATCAGGATGGAGCCCGGCTTCATCACCGCCAGCGCCTCCGCGTTGATCAACCCCTCGGTTTCTGCCGTCAGGGGGACATGCAGGGAGACAATGTCTGCCTGCGCCAGCAGGGTCGGCAGGTCCGTGAACTGCCCCGGCAAGTCAGGTTTGGCCGACCGGGCGGTGTAGATGACCCTGGCACCCAGCACCTCGAGCGCGGAGCCCAGGCGCGAGGGTGAGGCACCATAGCCCACGAACCCCACCGTGCGACCGCAAAGCTCGCCCACACCGTCCATCAGGCCCAGGTCCGGCGACCAGCCCTCGGCGCGACGGGTCAGCGGGTCGAGGTAGGACAACCGTCGCAGCACCGCCAGCATCAGGGCCAGTGTCATCTCGGCGACCGCCTGGCTGTTGGTTCCCGGCATGTTGGCGACCGCCACACCGGTCGCCTTGCATGCCTCAAGGTCGATGGTGTTGACGCCCACACCCAACTTCTGGACCAGCTTGAGGCGCGGTCCGGCGGCGATCATCTCGGCGGTCACCGGTTTCAACACGTGCAACAGGACGTCGGCGTCGGCGATCTCGCGGACGAACCCCGGCTCGTCGGTCTCGTCGACCACGACGGCGTCAACTCCGGCCAAAACAGCGGAATGGGCCAGGGCCGCGCGAAATCCATCGCTGGCGCGGTAGTGCAGCACCACCTTCATCCCAGCGCCTCGCGGACCGACGGCGCGAACGCCGATGTTCCGGCGAAGACAGCCTCGGCACCCATGGACTCCTCGATCCGCAGAAGTTCATTCCACTTGGCCATCCGTTCGGAACGGGCGAAGCTGCCAACCTTGAGCTGGCCGGCGTCCCAGCCCACCGCCAGGTGGGTGATGCTGACGTCCTCAGTCTCACCAGAGCGGGCCGAGACAATGGTGCCCCATCCCAACGCCTTGGCCGCGTCCAGCGCCGCTCTGGCTTTTGTGAGCGTGCCCGCCTGGTTGACCTTGACGAGCACGGCGTTGCCTGCCCCCACCGCAGCCGCGCGCCGCACGCGGTCCGCGTCAGTTACCAGAATGTCGTCGCCGATCAGCTGGGTGGTCTGGCCGAAGTCGGCGGTGGCCAGGGCGAAGCCGTCCAGGTCGTCCTGCGAGACCGGGTCCTCGATGGACAAGATCGGATAGCGTCGTACCCAGTCGGCGACCCGCTCGACCATCTGGGCGCTGGAGAAATCCGCATCGTCCAGGCCCAGCCTGTATCGTCCATCGGCGTGAAGTTCGTTGGCGGCGACATCCAGCGAGATGAACACGTCCTCGCCCGGACGATGACCCGAACGCTCGATGGCCTGGACCAGCGTATCGAGGGCGTCCTCGTTGGAGGTAAACATCGGCCACCAGCCGCCCTCGTCGGCGGCGCCGGCCAGACGACTGGTGTCGGCCATCAGCTTGCCGGCGGCGCGGAACACATCCGCCGTAATCTCGAAAGCCTGCCGGACACATTCGGCCCTCGGGGTCATGATCATGAAGTCCTGCACGTCGGTGCGGCGGCCCGCATGAGCCCCGCCGCCGAAGATCTGGATTTCCGGCAACGGGATGCGCACCGTGCCACCTCCCGCCAATAGCGCCCAACGTGGAAGGCCCGATCCCGCCGCAGCCGCGTCCAGCAGCGCCAGGGACACCGCCACAATGGCGTTGGCGCCCAGCCGCGAGAGGTTTGCGGTCCCGTCGAGCGTGGTCATGGCCGCATCCAACCCGGCCTGGTCAACAGCGTTACGTCCCGCCAGCAGGTTTGCAATCTCGCCATTCACCGCCGCCACGGCACGGTCCACGCCCAGGCCGCCAAAACGTTCGCCGCCATCGCGTAGTTCCCACGCCTCGTGCGCACCCATCGAGGCGCCGGCCGGGGCGCAGGCGCGGCCTAACGCACCGCCCGCCAGGCTCACCTCCGCCTCGACCGTGGGCCGGCCTCGAGAATCCCAGACCTGTCGCCCGCGCACCGCCGTGATCGTGGTCTTCATCGCGTCCGTCGTCCCTCAACCCATACCGCCGCCACCCCCGCCATGGTCGCGGGGGGCTTCGAAATCAGCGCCCGGGCGGTGGTGCGCACGAACGAACGATCTTCCGGCACCTGAAGATAGTCCGCCGGTGACTTGCCATCGACACGCGCCAGCAGAATCGCCGCCGCTAGCTGGGCCGCCCGCGCCTCGATGGCTTCGACCGGTTCCCAATCGACACCCGCCAGGTAGGCCCGGTGCAATGCCGAATAACTCTCCAGATAGGCGTCAGCATGGGCGGGCTTCCAGACCATTTTCAGCAACAGGTGCGCGGAACAGAAGGCCAGGTCGAAAGCGGGATCGCCGTACCAGGCGCACTCGGCGTCCAGCAACACCGGGCCCACCGGGCCATGCAGGATATTCTTGGGGCTGACGTCGCCATGCACCAGCGATATCCGCGTCGCCGCCGTGCGATCAGCAAGGGCGATCAGCCGGTCAGACAGGTCAGGATGTGCGACCGCCACATGGCGGAGGAACGGGGTCAGTCGTAGATCTTCGAAGAGGGCGGTGGTCGGGAAGCGGCTAGCGATCTCGTCGACGCCGGCGCAGCCTGCGTGGATTGCGGCCACCAGGGTGCCGACTTGCCCCGAGAACGCCGGATCGACGCGTCCGTCGGCCAGATCCTGCTTCCAGACCGGATGCGTCGCCGGGTCAAAGAATGACATGACGAACAGGTGCGCCTCGGGTGCCTCGTACAACACGGTGGGCACGGCGGTGCCTGCGAAGGGACGGACAGTCCGCAGCCACTCGACCTCATAATGCGACCGCTCCACCGGTGCCCGCCAGTCCGCCGCCACCCGCAGCTTCGGGAGGGCCCGTTTCACACAGACCGGACCCTCAGCGGTCTGAAGCCTGAACACGTCGCTGGACACGCCCCCAGCCATGGGCTGGAGGGCCGGGGGCGAGGCGGACAGGAATCCACCCGCACGCAGCACATCAAGAATTCGGTCGTCGGCTGGCACGTTCGAATAGTTAGAAGGCTAAGTGAACCGGGTCCAGCCACCGTTGCGTTATCTGCTGTCCAAATGATCTGAATCGTCAATCAAATTGACGTCTGACTTTTGGAAGCGTTTACTGCAGGCCAGCAATGTGGATGGGCGACCCAGGCCCGCGCTCAGGAGGCTATCATGGCGAAGTCGGTAAATCGCGAATTCGAGATTCGGGGCGTTAATCATCTGGCCCTGGTTTGCAAGGATATGGCCCGGACGGTCGCCTTCTATCGCGACATTCTGGGAATGCCGCTTACCAAGACCATCGATCTCCCGGGCGACATGGGCCAGCACTTCTTCTTTGACATCGGCAACGGGGATTCGCTGGCGTTTTTCTGGTTCCCCAAGGCGCACGAGGCGGTCCCCGGGGTCTCCGCGCCGGTCAGCCTTCCAGGACAGGGCAGCCTTGCGTCGGCCCACGGCTCGATGAACCATATCGCCTTCGACGTCGCGCCCGAGAAGTTCGACGAGTATTGTGAGCGTCTCAAGGCCAAGGGCGTGGCCGTGTCGGCGATTTCGAATCACGACAACTCACCTCGACAGATTTCCCCGACCGTGACTGACGATGTGTTCGTCCGCTCGGTCTACTTCTTCGATCCTGATGGGGCGCTGCTAGAGTTCGCCGCCTGGACCCGGGCGTTGGGCCCGCAGGACGTGGCTCATGAAGCCGCTCGGGCCGACGGGTCGAAGACGCAGAACTTTGTGCTCAATCCTGATGGCACACCCGCCGAACCGGCATCCAGAGTCGTCGAAACCGCGAACTGAAAGCCTGCCAGCGAAACCGGGGCCGCAGGGTCGAAAATCGGAGCGCAACGCCGGCTGCGGCGAAATGGTGGCGCCGCCAGCATCGGATTGACAGAAACGCTTAGCAATCTAACTATAGCACTAGATGTCAACGAGGGCGACGGGGATGTACCCCTTTTCAGCCGGTCTCTATGCCCCGCGGAACCGCTGGTACGTCGCCGCGCGCTCGGCCGAGGTCGAGCGTGTACCGCTCGAACGCTTCATTCTGGATGAGCCTGTGGTGTTCTATCGGACCGAAGCTGGCGAGGCGGTGGCCTTGGCGGGGCGCTGCCCGCATCGTGGCTACCCACTAGGTCGCGGACGGATCGACCGCGACGCTGTGGTCTGCGGCTATCATGGTCTGCGCTTCGAGGTCGACGGACACTGCTCCCACATCCCCAGTCAGGACGTGATCCCGCCGAACTGCCGCGTGAAGGCTTTCCAGCTGGCGGAGCACTGGGAATGGCTGTGGATATGGCCCGGCGATCCTGCATTGGCCGACCTCGCCCTGATCCCCGATCATCGTACCCTTGGCCTGACGGACCCGGACTGGATCAAGCGATCACCGCTCTATTGGCAGGTCGAAGCACGCTACCAGTTGTTGAACGACAACCTTCTGGACCTGACGCACCTGAGTGTTCTGCACGCCGATACTATCGGCGGTGGTGACGTGGCCGGAACGCAGGAGCGGCACGAAGAAGGCGATGGCTGGGTTCGGAGCTTGCGCTGGATCCCCAACGCCCATGTCACAGACTGGGTTCGCAAGAGCCGCGGAATCGACGGTCAAGTGGATCGCGAGATCATGCTGACTTTTGCGGCCCCCGGCTTTCATTTTGGTCATGATCGCTATTTTCCGGTCGGCTCAGACCCGGCCACGGCCACGCCGTTGCTAGACATACGGATATTCCACGCCGTCACGCCTGCCACTCAGACAACCTGCCACTACTTCGCCTCCAGTGCAGTGGACCCGGCGACCTTCGAGCTCAGCGCGACGCATCCGCCCGACACGGCGTCGGCGTTGAAGATTTTCACGGAGGACGTAGATGCTATCAGCGAGATCGAACGTCTGCTGGGCGCGGCAGGCACGTTCGAGGAGGTCCGCCTGCGCGCCGACGTCCATGCGTTGCGCGGTCGGCGGATGGTCCAGGAAATGATCCGCACCGAACAGCTCTCGCCGACGGCAGCAATGGTCCCGGCTGGTCATCAGAGAGAGATTTAGCGTCAAGCAAATTGACACCCATCGCAGAGAAGCGCAGATTCCAGGGCAGCGTTCGACAAACAGAACATCAATAATCAATCAGGGGGAACGGCGATGATCGGTCGCATTCTATTTTCTACCACCATGCTGGCGAGTTTCGTCACTAGCGCCGCATTGGCGCAGGAACCCTCCACGTCCGTTGGCGAGGTCGTGGTGACGGCGCAGAAGCGGGAACAGAAGCTGCAGGACGTTCCGATCTCCATGGAAGTGGTGTCCGGCGACAAGCTGTCGGACTTCAACGCGGGCGACTTCAAGGCGATTTTCAAATTCACGCCCAACGTGACGGTCGAGACGACCGCAGGCAACGACGTGATTTACATCCGCGGCTTTGGCTCGCCGCCGGCCAACTTCTCCTTCGACCAGTCGGTAAGCCTCTATGTCGATGGAATATATGCCGGCCGCAACCGGCAGGCCCAGGCACCGTTCTTCGACCTGGCGCGGGTCGAAGTGCTGCGCGGGCCGCAGGGCGCGCTGTTCGGCAAGAACACGCCCGCCGGTGCGATCAGCGTAGTCTCCGCCGGCCCAACTGCGGCGTTCGAGGGTTCGGTGAAGGGGGTATATAGCTTCGACCTGGAGGGGCCCGAAATCTCGGGCTACGTCTCGGGGCCCGTCTCTGAACACCTAGGTGCCCGACTGGCCGTGAAGTTCGTCGACCAGGACGGCTACATCAAGAACCTGGCGAACGGAAAGGACGAGCCGGCCAACCGTTCGGCTCTGGCCCGCCTGACGCTCCGCTACGCCCCGACCGAGACCTTCGACTACACCCTCAAGGCCGAGTACGCCGACAAGCGGGTCCGGGGCGGCCTCAATGTCGCCAACGCCCTGACCGGCGGCCAGCAGCCCAAAGATGTCCGCTTCAGCACCCAGAACCGGCTCGGCCCGGAAGGCACGAAGGTCACTTCGTGGATGGTGTCAGGCACGGGCAACCTGCAACTGGGCGACTACACGCTGACCGCGATTAGTGGTTATTCGCTGTTTCATTCGAACATCATCAACAACTTCGACCAGTCCATCCCTGCGGGCGGTACCACCCGCAACAGCGTGTTCAACAGCTTTCCGGAACACTTCCGGCAATGGTCGCAGGAGGTCCGCCTGCTGTCGCCGACCGACCGGCCCTTCGAGTATGTGGTCGGCGCCTACTATGACACTTCGCTCTACCAGCTCACTCAGCTTGGCGGGTTCGATGTCAACATACCGGGCGTGCTGGTCTACGCCGGCGTGCTGAACACCGAATACCGGCAGCGTGCGCAGTCGTTTTCGGTGTTTGGCCAAGGCACCTACAAGATCACCGACCAATTCCGCGCCGTGGGTAGTCTGCGCTACACCCAGACGGACAAGCGGGGCCACTTCTTCGGGCGTCTGCTGGCGGGGCCATTCGCCTTGCGGCCGGTCAACACGCGCGCCAACGGCGACCTGAGCGAGGACAAGATCGATCCCTCGATCACCCTTCAGTACGACATCGCGCCTGCGGTGATGATCTACGCCACCTATGGTCGCGGTTCGAAGTCGGGAGGCTTCGTTTCGAACGTCTACGGCACTACCAACGCCACGTTCCAGTTCCTGCCGGAGAAGTCCGAGAACTATGAGGCCGGGATCAAGTCGACCCTGGCCGATGGCCGCCTGGTGCTGAACGTGTCGGTTTATGACACCAGCTTCAAGGATCTCCAGGTGTCGGTCTACAATTCCACGCTGCAGGTCTTCCAGACCGGTAACGCGGCCAGCGCAAGTTCGCGCGGCATCGAGGGATCGATGGCCTGGTATCCTGTACAAAACCTCGATTTCACGCTCGCGGCCGCCTATCAGGACGCCAAGTACGATGACTACCCAGGCGCGGCCTGCCTGGCGACACAGCCACTCACCCAGTGCAATCCGACGGTTCCCGCCAGCGTGGCGGCCAACAACATCGCCGGCGCGCGGTTGCCGTACACTTCGAAGTTCAGCTACTCGCTGCAGGGTCACTATCGGCTGGACCTCGCCAACGACATGACCATCGACACCACCGTCGGCCTCCACGGCCGATCCAGGTACTTTGACAGCGACAACCAGAGCCCGCAGTTCGGCATTCAGACGGGCTACTCGAAGATCGACGCCCGCATCCAGTATGGCCCGAGCGACGAGCGCTGGCATGTGGCAGTGGTCGGCAAGAACCTGACCGACGAGAAGACGACCGGCAGCGCCTTCAACCTGCCTTTCCCGATCACCGCCAACGCGCGGGCGATCCTCTATCTGGAAGAGACCCGCAACATCTCGATCGAAGCGGGCCTGAAGTTCTGATCCAGGCAGGACGGCGGGCCGCCGCTGCCCGCCGTCCCCCTCAGAGGCCATGATGATTGACGTCCACTTCACGCCGACGCCCAATGGGCACAAGGTCAGCATCATGCTGGAGGAATTGGGCATTCCTCACCGCCTGATCGCCTACGACATGCTGGCCGGAGACCACCTGAAGCCGGAGTTCCGGCGGGTGAACCCCAATCACCGTCTGCCCGCGATCCTGGACCACGATCCCATCGGCGGTGGCGCACCCTTTGCGGTGTTCGAGTCCGGAGCGATCCTGCTCTATCTCTCTGAAAAGTACGGCGGTGCCTTCATGCCGCAGGATCCGCGCCGCCGTTCACTCGCACAGCAATGGCTGATGTGGCAGATGGCCGGCTTCGGCCCCATGCACGGTCAGGCGCACCACTTCATCCGGTACGCGCCCGAGGGCCAGGACTACGGCGTCGCCCGCTACAGCAACGAGGCCAGGCGTCTGCTCGCGGTTCTTGACCGTCGGCTGGGTGAGGCCGAATATCTTGCGGAGGAATACTCCATCGCCGATATGGCCACCTGGCCGTGGGTGCGCGCCACCCGCGCCATCGCGCTCAGCCTCGACCCCTATCCCAACATCGGCCGCTGGTTCGCAGCGGTCGGCGAACGGGCGGCCGTGGCGCGCGGTACCGAGGTCAAGAACGCCCCCAATCTCTCAAGTTTGCGTCCGACGCTGTCATCCGAACAGTGGTCGAACCTGTTCGGCGAGAATATGCTGAAGAGTTCAGAGACCTAACCGCCCTCGTCGTGGCCCCATTGGCGCTCTATTTTTCCCTCTGTGTGACGGACCGCCACCCAGTCGCCGCCGGGAAGGGTGTCGTCCTCGACAAGGTCGATCACGGCGTCGCCGATATCTTCAGGCTGGCACATGGCGTTGCTGGCCAGGATCGGCGTCATCCAGGGCGCGTAGTCGCCATCGCCACCGGTTTTCTTGAGAATTGGCGTATTTGTGAGCCCCGGTAGCACGCCGCAAACCCGAACGTTCCAGCTTTCCTTCAACCCGGCGCAACAGCGGGTGAACATCATCACCCCGGACTTGGTCGTGGCGTAGAGCGCGTCGCTGAACCCTTTGCCCAGAACCACCGTCGAGACTGTGTTGACGATCACGCCACCGCCCCTCGCGCGCATGTGCTGGGCAGCAGCCTGGGTGGCGACCACGACGGCGGTCAGGTTGACATCGATGATC
>JANORH010000276.1:0-2691 GCA_031415215.1 Alphaproteobacteria bacterium
GCGGCCGACATGTTGATCACGATCCGCCCGAGCCCGGTCGTTCCGATAAAATTCGTGTTGGCTGCCAGCCCGCTTACCTGCTGGCTGTTCAGCGTCAGGTCGATGATACCGGAGATAAACTCGACCTGCTCGATGCCCGACAGCACCGCCGTCGCGCTGATCCCGACGTTGGTCCGGAATGTGTCGAATCCTTCGCCACCATCGATCAACCCTTGGGCCGGGGCCGCGACGACCAGCAGCACATCGTCGCCACCTTCGCCGTAGAGCAGGTTTGCGCCGCTGCCTCCGTTCAGCTCATCGTTGCCATCGCCGCCATAAAGTGTGTCGTTGCCACTCCCGCCTTCGAGAATGTCGTTACCGCCCCTGCCCGCGAGCACGTCGTCGCCCAGCGCACCGATGATTGAATTTGCCAGACCATTGCCGGTGAAAGTGAGGGTCGATGTCGTCGCAATCGATGCCCACAGATTCTCGACATTGTCCGGCAAGGTGAAGCTGGAAAGATAGGTCCAGACCCGGTCGACCCCCTCGTTCTCCAGTTCGACGATCAGCCCGGTGTCGTCATAGCCGGGGCGCAGCACGTAGATGTCATCGCCAGAGCCACCATAGAGTTCGTCGTAGCCCCCTCCGCCGTCAAGGATGTCGTTACCGCCCGCGCCATAAAGCCGGTCGTCGTAACTTATCCCGGTAATCTGGTTGCCCAGCGCGTTGCCCGTGAAAACCACATCGCCTTCAAACTCACTGAGCAGGTTTTCCACGTTGTCCGGCAGAGTGTAGACGCTCGCCGAAGCGCGAACCAGGTCGATGCCCTCATTCAGAGCTTCGATGACCAGATCATCGGCGTGTGCGCCATAATAGACGTCATTACCGGTCCCCCCGATCAGCGTATCACCGCCGCCATTGCTGAGCAGGAAGTCGTCGCCCGCGCCGGTTTCGATCCGGTTGGTGCCGGACGTGCCCCAGACCGTGTCATTGCCGCTGCCGGTGATCACGTTCTCGATCGAAATCAGCACGTCGCCGTAATGCCCCTGTCCGTTACCGAAGGAGTTGAGGTAGACTGACACGTTTGACGCGTGAAAACTGTAATCGATGGTATCAGTGCCGCCCGCGCCATCATAGGTGTCGGCCGTGCTGTTGGTGTCAACAAGGGTATCGTTCCCCGGCCCACCAGTCATCAGCGCCGGGCTTCCTGCCGCAGCCAGGGGAGCCTCTTCGCCTTCGTTGGAGGTGGTGCTTTTGCGACCATCACCAACGATCAGATCATGGCTAGCGGTGCCGTTCAACACATCTGGACCTGGGGTTCCAAAGATATCCGCCATCGCCGCGCGCCCCGTTCAGGCGGGATTGCCGCCATTATGGGCAGATACTTAGCAAGTGTTTCATGGACTTGCAATGAACAGCGCGGGCGGAAGGCGCGATAGGGCAATTGCAGGAGGCCGCTCGCGCAGCCCGCGCGCATCACAGCATGAAGTCTCCCCCGCTCAGCACCTGACCGCCCGTCGCGTCCGGAGCGGCATCGAGCAGCGCGAAGCTCAGCCGGTCGGCATTGGGCAGGATTTTGATGATCCCGTTTGGAAGGTTCACCGCTCAATTTGCAGAATGAGCGCGCTCACGACGCTTTGCCGCGCGGATAACGCGGGCGTTCTGGCGCGCGCCATCGCCGGTCAGCGGATCGACCAGCCGCTCGTAAAGCTTGAACAGATGCTCGACCCGCGCCCGCTCGTCGGCAAAGCCGCGCGGGTTATAGAGCTTGTCCACCGCCGCATCCAGCTCGCGATGCGCCTTGCGCAGTTCGGGCGGCATGAAATCGGGATCGTAGAGATCGGCGAGCGTGGCACTGGTGTTCTTGTCCATCGCCCGCGCATCGAGCACCGCTTGCGCGAGGGCTTCGATTTTCGCACGTTGAGTGGGTCCCGCGTCTGGCCACGGGAAGGTGTTGTAGACGAGGCTGATCGAGTAGCGGTAGTCGCTTTTCAGACGACCGCCGATTTGACGTAGCCAAGCCATATGCATCGCGCTTGTGAGGATGCCGAAGTCGTAAAGGGTGGAGTCCAATTTGACGATCACCGCGTCAGTTGGAACAGATGGAGGCTCTTCGTATGCGATTGGCATATAGCTTCGGCGCTCGGAACTGACCCGAGGCAGGACCAGAAACTCCGCATCCGGAATTTGCTCCAGAGCAAACCGATGAGGAAAAGCAGCGGCAGCAAAGGTACTTTTACGTTTGCTTTTCTCCCGAAATCCTCGAACTTTTCGAACGCGTTCGGCCACACCGGCGCTGCGTCTCAACTCGGCGACAGGCACATTCCGCAAATTCAGCACATAGCGGACGGTCCCATTGATCAGCTCATCAGCTCCAATCAGCCGCGCGAAGAAGTTTGCTGTGGCCGGTTCGGAGATCAGAAAGGATGATCGTTCGGCAGGCAAAAAGGTCAAATGGCCATCGTCTATTATCTGAGAGCCAATCTTCAGAGGGCCAACATCGGCTAGAGGCTTGGCGGTGCCTTCTACGACATTGTGCCGATTGGCATCTCGTGCATCAAACAAATAGGCGGTCAACCAATCATGCCGCGTCTCGACCGGTTCACCTTTGGCCACCGGATAGCTGAACAACCGCTTCTCATTGGGTTCGCTGCCGCGCTGGGCCAGCCCGACAATCACGCAGTGTACCGCCGCGCGACCCGGTCACACGAA
>JANORH010000277.1:0-1696 GCA_031415215.1 Alphaproteobacteria bacterium
GCGCCGGAAACGCCATGCCTGCCTCCCTGTTTGACCGCCAGTATGATCCTGAGCCCGCGTGAAACGGGACAAAGCCCCAGCCTTTCGGTGGGGTGACATCTGGCGATTCTGGTTGTGAACTGCTCTCCTCTAAGTTGTCAGAGTTGCCGGTTTGTTCAAAGTGAAATCCGAGGCCGCCCCTCCGAAAACGGTGGATAAACGGACCGGAATAATTACCCCGTTTGTTTCCGCCGGTTTCCGCCTCTTTGCCGGTGCCCTGCCCGTGCTTGTCTCGACTGACCGATTTTAGCGCACCGATCGGGTGGCGCCGGGCAGGGAGAAAATACATGAAAAAGATTGGCTTAAGTGCTGTCGACGAGGCGGTACCTGACGTGGATACAGGCCTGCTGACCGGCTGGCTGAACCGTACCGACCTCGCCCGGGAACTGACCCTTTCGGTGGACACGCTGCAGCGCTGGGAGACCCGCCGCATGGGGCCGCCCTGCGTTCGGGTGGGGCGCAAAGTGCTCTACCGGATGGAGGCTGTGAGGGACTGGCTTCGCGAGCAGGAGGCCCGCAAGCAGGGCACCAGTCGTGCCGTCGCTGGTCGGCGCTGAGGGGGCAAACATGGTACAGATCACCCCCAGCGGCACTATCCCCGTCACCGCGCTTATCGCCGAAGCCCAGCGCGAGTTGGATATGCGAAGGCAGGTCTATTGGTCACGCGTCCGGGCAGGCAAAATGCGTCAGGACGACGCCGACAAGCGCATCGCCCTGATGGCCGCGATCGTAAAACGCCTGACCGTCACGGCGGCGCTATGAGCCACAAGGCCACCAACTGGGCGATCCAGCAGCGCGGGCTCAGCCCCGTGACCAAGCTGGTGCTCTGGTATCTCTGCGACCGGCACAACCCGGACTTTGGGTGTTTCCCGTCGCAAGACCAGTTGGCGGCCGATGCCGAAATCTCGCGCGCTTCGCTGAACGTCCATCTCGAAAAGCTCGAAACCGCTGGGCTGATCCGGAGGCAGCGGCGAGTCGACGAGGTCACCCGAAAGCAGAAATCTACCCGCTACGTTCTGGGCTTCGAGGACGATTTCGGGGGCGAACCGTGTCCAGAATCTGGACATGGAAAACCGCAAAAGCCGTGTCCAGATTTTGGCAAAAGCCGTGTCCAGATTCTGGACACTAACCTTGTAAGAGAACCAGTAACTACTACCGCGCATGACGCAGGCGCGAGCGGCGCTGCCGAAGCGGCCTGTCTCACTGCCTGCGGTGAAGGGCTCACCCCATCGGCCAGGGCAGCGATCACAACCACCCGGCCGGTGATTGATGCCTGGCTGGCTGCGGGCTACGACCTCGCCGCTGACATCCTGCCCACGCTGGCCGAGCGGACCAAGCGCAAGCGCGCCGACCCGATCCGGACATGGGGATATTTCACGACGGCGATCGCCAAGCGTCACACCCAGCGGACGGCCCTTGCCACAAAGCCAAAAAGTGCTGGGGAACCGGAACAGGTTACCACCCTCACCGCATACGACATTTTGCTGCGAACGGCCGAGTGGATCAATTCCGGCCGCTATGTCCCGCCCAGCGCCGTCTCCACGTCGAAGCGCGCGGCACTCTTGGCCGCGGGGTTGGTGACCGAGGCCACTCTGCGCGCCCGCCAGATCTATTGACCGGATAGGAAACCCTGATGCCCATCACCCCACGCGAAATC
>JANORH010000278.1:0-1758 GCA_031415215.1 Alphaproteobacteria bacterium
CAGCACTGCCGTTCCCAGCATCAGCACAGCCGCCAAACGCACTTTCTGCATAGCACCCTCCCGCTGCACCGTATTCGGTTGCATTCCCGAACGGACACAATGCCACGCCAAGGGGTTAGGTCAATGCATCAAATTGTAGGAAGGAAAAATGGTGGACACACTTGGGCTCGAACCAAGGACCCGCTGATTAAGAGTTACGTGGCCCAGTTCAGGGTTTCTGCGGGACTCGGCACGGAACTTCGAACATCCCCGCTCTGTTCTATCCACAATGTTCCATTGATGTTCACGGCGACCCACGCTATGGTGCTTACTAGGTGATTACTAGAAAGGTGACCCAGCCATGGCGACCGGCAAGATTACCAAACGCAGCGTCGATGCGATGTCGCCGGGCAAGGTGGACGCCTACCTATGGGATGACGATCTGAAGGGATTCGGCCTGAAGGTTACGCCAGCCGGTGCGAAGCTCTATCTCTACCAATACCGGATGGGTGGGCGCGGGGCCAAGACGCGGCGCTTCAAGATTGGTCTGCATGGTGGCCCCTGGACGCCGACGACTGCGCGCGACGAAGCGGAGAGGGTCGCCCGCCTTGCGATGCAGGGGTTCGACCCTTTCGAGCAAAAGGTGGAGCGAGAACGCGACGCGATCGACAAGGCCTTCGATGCCTACGCCGAACGGTTCATTTCCGATTATCTCGCGGTGAAGTGGAAGGACGACAAGGACGGCGCCCGCACCTTGCGGAATTATGTCGTTTCCGTCCTGGGCAAGAAGCCGCTGCCTCAGTTGCGGAAGTCCGATATTACGGCCGTTCTTGATGGCATTCCGGTCGGCCAGGTCGCCACTCGCCGCAAGGTCTATGCGATTCTGCGCAAGCTGATCCGTTGGGCCATCAGCCGCGGCGACATGCCAGCCGAGACCAATCCCCTGATCGGCTATGAGCCGCCGGGCCTGCCGGAAAGCCGTGACCACAAGCTGGACGGCGAAGAACTTGCGGCCGTATGGCGCGCGGCCGGTGATCTTGGAAAACCCTTTGGCCCCTTAGTGCGGCTGCTGTTGATTCTGGGCCAGCGCCGGGAGGAAACGGCCGCGATAGAATGGCGCGAGCTAGACAGGGTTTCCCGTACATGGACCATCCCCGGCGCAAAGACCAAGAACAGCAAGCCTCATATCGTTCCGCTCAATGATCTGGCGGTCGCAGAGATTGACGGACTTGCGGGCAAGGATGGTAAGCGTTCGGACCAATGGCCTAGGCGCGGGCTGATCTTCACGACTACCGGCGAGACGCCAGTCTCGGGGTACAGCAAGGCCAAGTCGCGGCTGGATAAAATGATCGCCAAGGAAGAAGCCAACCGAATGGTGAAGGGCAGCCATGCAATCGACTTCGGGGCGTGGCGGTTCCATGATCTGCGGCGCTCGCTCGCCACTGGTCTGCAAAGGCTCGGGGTACGGTTTGAAGTCACCGAGGCGGTGTTGAACCATATCAGCGGATCGAAGTCCGGTGTCGCTGGGATCTACCAGAGGCACGACTGGGCCGACGAAAAGCGCGCCGCGCTGGACGCATGGTCCAACCATATTGAGCGTCTGCTTTCGGGCGCCGACACTGACAACGTTGTTCGGCTCGCGACGCGGGTCTGAACGGGGCGGCGATAAGCACGACATGACCTGTCCGTGGGTGCGTGAGCACACCGACGAGTTGGACAATGGCGCGGCTTATTTTGAACCCGACGAGCTATATCCCTTGGGCGGCTTTTGCTGTCAGC
>JANORH010000279.1:0-3938 GCA_031415215.1 Alphaproteobacteria bacterium
AAGGACATGCTGGCCGCCAAGGTTGGCCATCCCAGGGCTGGTGCCAACACCGCCTGGGTGCCGTCGCCGACCGCTGCCGTGCTCCACGCGCTGCACTATCACGAGGTCGACGTCCCGGCGCTGCAGACCACCATGGCGGCGGCCGGCGAACCCACCGGCCTTACAGACCTGCTGACCCCGCCGCTGGCGAAATCCAACTGGAGCCCCGCCGACGTCCAGCAGGAGCTGGACAACAACGCCCAAGGCATCCTCGGCTACGTGGTCCGCTGGATCGACCAGGGCGTCGGCTGTTCAAAGGTACTGGATGTCCACGACGTGGGCCTGATGGAAGACCGCGCCACCCTGCGCATCTCCAGCCAGCACATCGCCAACTGGCTGCACCACGGCGTCTGTTCCGAGGCCCAGGTCCGCGAGACCATGTCGCGCATGGCCGGCGTGGTCGATGCCCAGAATGCGGGCGATCCCCTCTATCAGGCGATGGCCGGACACCCGGACAGCATCGCCTGGCAGGCCGCCCTTGAACTGGTGTTCGAAGGCCGCGCGCAACCCAACGGCTACACCGAACACATCCTCACCCGACGCCGCCGCGAGCGTAAGGCGCACGGGTAGTCGTTCTCTCTGCCCTTCATGGGTCTACGGCAGTCCAACATCGCAGAACTGGCCGGACGACCACCTCCTCGCCCCCGGCGCGCAGCGCCGAGAGGGAGAGGCCGGGAGAGGGCCGGCTCGTGCAAATGTGATCCGCCGATGGAGGTCCGAGGATGTGCTGCGGTGACGCTTTTTGGTCCTCGGGTTCAGACCAGAGTTAGCCCAGCCGGCCCTCTCCCAACCCTCTCCCTCTCATCGGCCTCGCTGTCGCGAGGCCTCGGGGGAGAGGAGATTGTCGCTGGGCCAGCCCAGCAATGTGTGAGGCTGGTCGTCCCTGAACGGGACGACCAGCCTCCTACTTCATCATCCAGCCGCCATTGGCGGGCTTGTAGTGTTCACCCGGTTTGATCCGGGCCTGGACGACCGTCGTGTAAGCCGACGAGCCCGCCACCTCGACCGAGACGCCATTCTTGGCGGCGGCCTGACGGTAGAGCGCGGCCCGGCCCTCGTTGATCTCCTGAACCGCGCCTTTCAGTGCCGGATCAGAAGAGGGCTTCACAAAGCCCAGAAAGCCGTCGGCCTGCTCGCCGACGATGCCCGCAGTCTTGGCGGCGTCGACGGCGGACTTGGCGTCCATCGCCACGGCTGCGGCCGGTGTCACAGCCAGCGCGGCCATCACGGCGGCGCCGACGTTGAAGAAGTCACGTCCCTGCATGGTCATGTCCCCTTAGAACAGGTTTGGGTTTTTGCTGATCAAGGCCTTGACGTCCTCGTCCAGCTGCAGCCGGACATTGGCGTCCAGCTTGGCGTAAATCGTGATCGGGGCAACTTCGACCCTCACGGTGGGCGTGCACGCTGCCAGACCGACAAGCGTCAGACCGGCGAGCGCAATCAGCGTTGCTCTCATGTGGGGGATCCCTTTTGTGGTCGCGTTCGCATCATGGACTCCAGATTGAAACATCAGGGCTGAACGGGAGCTGAATTGTGCAGCTTCCGATATTCGGCATAGTCGGCGAGCAGATCGTCCAGGTTCAGGGTCGTATCCAGCGTCAGGTTTACGCCGGTTCCTGACGGCAGCGGCAGTTTCCGGCCAATGAAGCGCTTCTGGATAATGTCCATGATGCTCAAACGGATCCGTTGTTTCTGCGGCGGGTCGTGGCGACCGACGATATGGAACAGCACGCCCAGCCGCCCGTCCTCGCGGCTGGCCAGTGTGGCGTCCAGTTTGTCGAACGCCAGGTTCTCCATCGCCTGATAGGCAAAGTCGGTGAAGGTGTCGTTGGCTGTGGCGACGGCGGGCACCTCGCCCTCCGCCTGCACCCCGGTCAGCGCCACCCGATCGATGGATATCCGGCCCGCTTGATCAGCCTTGAGGTCGCCGCCGATGATCCGCACCCGCCCGTCCCGGGTCTCGAACGCCATCCGGCCACTGACCCTGGCGTCCAGCTCCACCTTGTCGCCAAAGGGGGAGGCCTCGACCAGGTCGTGCAGTTGTACCCCCTCAAAGATCAGCACGCCCTTGATCGGCGCGCCGGGCGTCAGCGGATACTCCAGGCTCTCCACGCGGACCTTGCCGCCGCCCACCACCGCCTCGCCACCGGCGATCTTCAGCAGGTTGTCGGCCAGTCCGAACCGGGCGCGGAGGTCGGTGAACGTCAGGACGGACCCCACCTTCGAAATCTCCAGCTCCTGCCCCGGTGCGGCCACCAGCGGCGCCAGGCTGGAGAAGACGATACTGCCCTTCAAACCCTCGACCGCGCCGGCGGCGCTCTGAAAGTCGAGGCCGGGGATGGTCAGCGAACCGCTGCTGCTGGCCCCTTGCCGGGCCCATTCGAACCGGCCCTGAAAGCGCGCCGATCCCACCACCGGTGAGCCCACCGCCGAGGCCAGCGGGGACAGCTGCAACGGCTGCAGGCCGTCCGACGCAAACCGCAGCATGTCGGTGTCGATCACCGCCAGGCCGAAGCCCAGCCCCATGTCGTGGGTCACCTCGACGCGTCCAATCGCGGGTCCACCCGGCAACCGCGCCGCCAGATTGGCCTTCCAGAGGTAGTTCGCGAACCCGATGTCACCGCTCAGCATGATCGGGTTGAACCGGGCCTCGGGGCTCAAGTCACGCAGGCGCGCAGACCCCACGCGCGTGTTGACGTTGAGGCGACCCCGCCGCGATGTGGCCGTGAGCGTGGCCGTGCCCGCATCAACCTGCGCCAGCGCAAACGGCACACGCGCGGTCGCCGCCTCCAGGCGACCGGCCAGCCGCCAGTCCTGGCCTTTGGCCGTAAACAACGGGCCACCGGCGGCGCACAGCCGGGCCGACGGCGCCTCGATGTCGTTGGCACCGAACTCCAGCTGCCGCGCCTTCAGCGACACACAGCGATCCGCCACAAACTGGATCGCACCGGAGTTCACCACCAGTCGGCCCGACGCATCGATGTCGCCGCTTTCCACCGGCCCGGCGGTCACGTTCGCCCGCAGCCGACCGCTGGCCGTCGTGACACCCTCCGCAAACGTCAGCCGGGCGACATCGACGTCCACCACCGGCAGACCGCCACCTTCGGTTTGAATCCGGAACGCCCCACCCCCGGGACCCAGCAATGGCTGCTTCGCGCGCGCCGTCAGGCGGACGGCACCACCGCGGTCGGGGATCAGCATCGCAGGCTTCGTCAGCCCCAGGCTCAAGCCCTTGTCATAGGCCAGCGTAAAACCAGGCGCCGTGACCCGAAAACCGCGAGCGGCGCGCTTGATGGCGACCATCTGCGCCGTGTCCAGCGCGCTCGGCACCGCACCACCGCGCCACCCGCCGCGCAGATCGGCGCTGCCGGTCAGGCCCACGCTTGCGCCCGAGGCGCTCAGCGCCACGGGGCCTGCGCCACGGACTGTAAAGGTCGACAGCTGAAGGTCGCCCGCCGATACGGTCTCGACACCGCCCGTCAGGTCCAGAGTGGCCGATGCCCGGTCGCCGCCCTTGCGCGTCCACGCAAGGTCCGGCGCCTTGGCCGTGAGCTGAACAGCCTTGGCGACAGCCTCGCCGGACTGACCGGACCTGGCCGTCAGCGCGGTTGTCATCTGGCCCAGCACCGCAAGATCGCTCTGGCCGCCCACAACCTTGCCGCCGAATTCGGCCGTCATGACCCCGCCGTCCAGGCTTTGCCCCGGTCGTGCGAGGCGCTGGCTGGTGATCTGCGCCCGCGCCGTCACCGGGCCATCCACCCTGGCCTTCTTCATGTCGGGATAGGGCAGGCGGGCCTTCAGGCTGAGCTGACTTTCACGCGCCGAGTTTTCGCCAAGCAGGGCCAGGGCCACGTCCGCCGAAAGGGTCAGATCAACCGCCGCGCCCGTCGTCACGACGC
>JANORH010000280.1:0-3042 GCA_031415215.1 Alphaproteobacteria bacterium
AGATGGCCGCACCAGCGATCAGCTTGCCGCTCGCCAGTCGTGGGAGCCACTGATCGCGCTGTGCCCTGCTGCCGCCGCGCTGGATGGCCAGAGGGGCCATCACGGCGGTGCCGATGAAGGCGGTGGGTGCCACGTGGCGGCCCATCACCTCGGCGGTCAGTGCGGCGTCCAGCAGCGTCAGGCCGCTGCCGCCGTGCTCCTCGCCGATCAGCAGACCTGTGACCCCCAACTGCGCCAGACCGTCGGCCAGATCGACGGCCCGGGTCTCGGCCTTGGCCGTGAAGGCCCGCGCGCGGTCCAGTCCGCCGGCATCCAGCAGGAACCGGTGCACGCTGTCCTGCAGCATCGACTGTTCGTCGGAGAGATCGAATTCCATGGCTGACCCCTAGACGCTGGTGGGTTTGGGCTCGCGAGGCAGGCCCAGCCCGCGTTCGGCGATGATGTTCTTCTGGATCTGCGACGTGCCGCCCCCGATGATCAGGCCCAGGAAAAACATGTAGGAGCGTTGCCAGCTGCCGGCACCGCGCAAATGCGGCGAGCCGGTATAGAGCAGGCCAAATTCGCCCATCACGTCGATGGCCAGGGCCTCCAGTTCGTGGCGCAGCTCCGTACCCTGCAGCTTGACCACCATGCCCGCCAGACTGGCCGGGGTGCGGTTGACCGCCGCCGACAACAGCCGCAGATCGTTGCAGCGCATCGCCAGCACGCGGCCGTGGATCTGCATCAACCGGTCGCGGAAGACCGGATCGTCGATGGCGCGTCGCCCATCTACGGTTTCGGTCTTCATCATGTCGGTCAGGGCGTTCAGCCGCGACAGCATCTCCTTGGGGTCGGCCAGAGAGCCGCGCTCATGCCGCAGGATGGCGTTGGCCACCTTCCAGCCTTCGCCGCGCCGCCCAACAATCTGGTGACCGGGCACGCGGACATCGGTGAAGAATACCTCGTTGAAGTTGGCCACCCCGGTCATGTCCACCAGCGGACGGATCTCGATCCCCGGCGTCTTCATCGAGAACAGCAGAAAGCTGATCCCCTCATGCTTGGGTGCATCGGGCTCGGTCCGCACCAGGCAAAAGATCCAGTCCGCGAGGTGCGCGGTGCTGGTCCAGATTTTCTGGCCCGACACCAGCCAGTCATCACCGTCCAGCACACCCTTGGTCCGCAGATTGGCGAGGTCACTGCCGGCGTCCGGCTCGGAATATCCCTGACACCAGACCAGCTCGCCGCGCAGGGTGGGGGCGATGAACTGTTGCTTCTGTTCCTCCGAACCCATTTCCAGCAGCGTGGGCACCAGCATCGAAATGCCCTGACCGCCCAGCCCGGTCGAGACCTGGGCGCGGGCGAACTCCTCGGCGATGATGCGGGATTTCAGGATGTCGGGCTCGGCACCGAACCCGCCGTATTCCTTCGGGATGTTCCGCGCCGCATAGCCTTGGGCGATCAGCCGCTTCTGCCAGGCTTTCGCATCGCCGGTGCCGGCACGCGGGGCCTCGTGGGCATGGGCAGTCAGAAAGCCCACCACCTCATGCCGAAACGCCTCGTGCGCGTCGCTGAAATTCAGATCCATCGGGGCTTCTCATCGGGTTTGCTGTAAGCAATAGCTCTGCCGAAAGTCTAAGGGCGTGACTTCCGGTTTGCCAGTAGCATCCCGATGGTGAGGTGAGGTAGGCCCTAGACAGCCGCCACGGCACTGCGCCGACGCCGGATCATAGCGCCGATGCCGCCGAAACCGGACAGCAACAATGCCCAGGTTGAGGGCTCAGGAACGCCGGTGGGACCCGCAAGGTGGCCGATCACGCCGTTTCGGGCGTCGAGATCAAGGCGACCGCCGCTGGCCGTAACGGGCGAGTTGCCTGCGAGGCCTGTCTGTACGTTCTCGAAGGTAAACACCGCGCCCGAGAAGGTTATCGGACCCGAGCCGGTCATGAAGGCTCCGTTGAAAACGTGCATGCCCAGATTGCAGCAGATCTGGTTCTGATTGCTGTAGCTGGTGGCTAGCGCCGGACCCGAAAGGTTCCGCAGGAACATAGTGCCTGTGAAGGCAGGAATTATACCGGGCGACCCATTCGACAGCGCGCCGCTGATGCGACCAACCTGATCGACCTGCAGCGTCTGGTCTCCGAGAAAATCGATGTCCAGGATCACCGTGTCGCCTGACTGGAACTGCACGATCTCGTCAGCACTGCCGTTCATTCCGATAGGCGATCCCGCCAGGTTCCAAACACTGAGGTCTATGGTGGTGTTAAGCGTTATAACCGCCGCCCCTGCCGTTCCGGCGCTCACGATGGCCAGCGCCGCTGCCGTCGTAGCCAAGACATACTTCATAAAACTGACACCTGAACTGAGAAGCGATCACTTTCGTCTAACAGCCCGGGCGTCATGAAGCCTCCCCCGTTTGGGGGCCTGATGTCGTGGACATTCCGACAGACGGGTCGCAGTTGGGACTGTCGAAACGATGACGTTTCCGAATAAAAAAAGAACGTCTTGCGAACACGGAACAAAGGCGGTACGCAATGACTCGGCGAGCGGGTGGTCGTTCGTTGGTGGAATCGTGGGATAGGAAGTTTCGGAAATGGCGCAATCAGCATTGAAGCTCGTGGGAAAAGAAGACGGAGACAAGCAGCGCGCGCTCGAAGCGGCGCTGGCGCAGATCGACCGGGCCTTTGGCAAGGGTTCGGTCATGCGGTTGGGCGCGAAGGGCAAGAGCCTGGAGATCGAGTCGGTCTCGACCGGGTCGCTGGGTCTTGACCTGGCGCTGGGCATCGGCGGGTTGCCGAAGGGCCGGATCGTGGAAATCTACGGACCGGAGTCTTCAGGCAAGACGACACTGGCCCTGCATGTGGTGGCCGAGGTTCAGAAGGCTGGCGGTACTGCGGCCTTTGTTGACGCCGAGCATGCGCTGGACCCGTCCTATGCGAACAAGCTGGGGGTCAATCTGGATGACCTGCTGGTCTCGCAGCCGGACACTGGTGAACAAGCGCTGGAAATTACAGACACCCTGGTGCGGTCCGGCGCTGTAGACATCATCGTGATCGACTCGGTGGC
>JANORH010000281.1:0-1666 GCA_031415215.1 Alphaproteobacteria bacterium
GAATTCCAGACGCAGGGTCCAAAGCACGCCGTTGACAACATTTGGCACCGGGACCGTCTGGAATACCCCCGGCAGCTCGTAGGTCGCCGGATAGAGCAGCGCGTTACGCAACACATAGAACGCTGCCTTGGGCCAGTACTCACCCGCCGGTGCCGTGGTGAAAAAGCCCAGAAAAACGACGGTGACCACCAGAGACGCCATCAATCCGGGCTCAATGCGCAGCAAGCGCTTGACCAGATAGGTCCTGGGATCGCGCTGATAGCTGCCGGTGACCAGATAGCCACTGATCACGAAGAAGATCGAGACGCCCAGCGCGCCCAGATCCTCCACACCCATGATGCGCAACGGCGGCTGGCCGGACAGCGGATAGGTGTGGCTCACCACCACCAGCAGCGCCGCCACCAACCGCATGAGGTCGAAGTTCATCGTCCCATGGGTAAGGCCATTCGGGATCAGATGAAATCACCTGATACTGACACCTTAGCTCCGGGCCACCTTCAAGGGGCGGGCAGCGCGGTGCCCAGGCGCCGCACCCAGATGTTGCGGAAGCTGAGTGGCGCGCTGGGGTCGCCGTGAGCCTGAAGTTTGATTGGTGACGGACCGTGGGCACGATAAGTGGGCTTGCCGACGTAACGAGTCTCGCCGGGCAGGACAAAGTTGTTCTGCACCAGCACGCCGTTGTGCAGCACGCTGACCCGGGCAGCGTCGCGCAACGTCCCGTCGTCGTTGAAGGTGGGCGCGCTCCAGATCACATCATAGGACTGCCATTCTCCCGGCTTGCGGCTGGCGTTCACCAAAGGGATCGCCTGCTTGTAGATGCTGGCGGCCTGACCGTTCACGTAGGTCTGGTTTTCGAAGGAATCGAGGATTTGCAGTTCGTAACCGGCATCTCCGGTGCCGGGCGAAGCCAGGAACAGTCCGCTGTTGCCGCGCCCCTGACCCGTGCCCGTAATGCCGACGGGGACCTTCCATTCCAGATGCAGCTGATAGCTGCCAAACGTCTGTTTCGTCTCGATGTTGCCGGTGGATTTCTTCACCGTCAGCACGCCGTCCGCAACTGTCCATCCAGGAGGGGACTTGTCGCGGGTTGCGACCCACTGGCTGAGGTCGCCGCCGTTGAACAGGATCACCGCGTCGGAGGGTGGATCCCCGTCGCGAGCCCCAGGCGTCACGATGGCGGGGACTGGCTCGTGGACCTCTGTGTCTGCGGGTCGGGCGGGTTGTGCGGTCACCGATGCGGCGACGAAGGTCAAGGTCGTCGTGATCAGGACAGCGGTGTACAGTGGCAGTCCGGTCATCAGGTGGCCCATGCGCGACCGATCTCTTTCAGGGGCACGCAGCCGCGATATTCGCCGGGAACCGGATCGTATCGCAGGGTCCGGGTCGCGCCAGTTTCGGAGGTGAAGAACCCCACGGTGGTCGCCTGCCGGATCAGCGCGAAAAAGTGCGTCAGAGGCAACCGGGTGGCTTCGGCGTCGTAGCGGGTCAGGAGTTCGGTCTGTCGGCCTGCATCCAGCAATATGAACGCCGCTCCATAGCCCGACAGCGCATCGGCCTGCATCCGGTCGAGGCCGTCGCGCATGGTCTTGACCTGGCCAGGATCATAGAAGTTGCCCATGGCCCGGTCGATGAACCGTGCAACCCCGGCCTCCCGCGCGCCGGGCGT
>JANORH010000282.1:0-1869 GCA_031415215.1 Alphaproteobacteria bacterium
GGATCCAGCCGCACCGCCAGCAGATCGAGCAGCATCGGCGTCGAGGTATTGCGCACCAGATCGATGGCCGCCCCGCCGCCCCGCGCCGGGCGCACGCCCGACCGCAGCTCCAGCGCCCCGGACAGATAGATATTGCGCCACAGCGAGCTCTCCGCCCCCGCCGCCTGACGCTCATAGGTCCGCGCCAGCAGATCACGGGCCGACTGGTTCGCCCCATCGGCAAACACCAGCTTGTTGGCCAGCTCGCCGGCCCAGCGGTCATCGCCCTTGTCAAACGCACCCTGAGCCGCCGCCAGCACCTTGGCCGATCCGCCCATCATCGCCACATAGCGCGCCGCCTCGTCCGTCGGTTCCAGCGGTGCCAGATGCACCGGGTTGGCGTCGTACCAGCCCATGTAGCGCTGATAGACCGCGCGGCTGTTGAAGCTCATCGAGCCGTAGTAGCCGCGGTTGTACCACTCGCGGTCCAGCGCCTCGGGCAGCTTGATGCGGTTTGCGATCTCGGACCCGGTCAGCCCCTCATTCATCAGCCGCACCGTCTGGTCGTGCAGATACTTGTAGGCGTCGCGGTGCTTGCCCAGATAGTCGCCGATCACCGCCTGGCCGAACCGGGGCCAGCCGTGGCTGGTCATCAGGATGTCGCTCCGGTCGCCATAGAGCCGGATCGACTCGGTGAGGTATGCCGCCCACTCCTTCGCGTCGCGCACGAGTGCCCCACGCGGTGTCAGCACATTGTGCAGGGTGGCGTTGGCGTTCTCGGCCAGGTCCAGCACCTTGAGGTCCGGCAGGTAGAGGTTCATCTCGGACGGCGCCTCGGTGCCGGGCGTCATCTGGAACTGCATCCGCACGCCGTCGACCACCCGCTCCTCGCCCGTCCTGGCGATCTCCACCGTGGGCGGGATCAAGGTCATGGTGCCGGGGCTCACCGCCATGCCGATGCCGGCGCTGACCTGACCCATCACGCCCTTGGGCAGGAAGGTCCCGAACTGATAGGTCGCGCGGCGGTTCATGGCTGGCCCGGCGATGACGTTCTCGCTGACCGCATGGTCCATGAACCCGGCTGGCGCGATCACCTGCACACGCCCTGCATCCATATCGGCCTGGGCGACCATGCCGCGCGCGCCGCCGAAGTGGTCGCCGTGGCTGTGGGTGTAGATCAGCGCCACCACCGGCCGCGCGCCCAGCTTTTCGTTGGCCAGATCGAGGGCGGCCCTGGCCACCTCCGACGAGGTCAGCGGGTCGATGACGATCCATCCCGTCTTGCCGGCAATGAAGGTGGCGTTGGAGATATCAAAGCCACGTACCTGCCAGACGCCCTTGGTCACCTCGAACAGGCCGTGCTTGGACAGAATCTGGGATTGGCGCCACAGGCTGGGGTTCACGCTGGCCGGTGCCGGACCTTTCAGGAAGTCATAGGCGTTCAGGTCCCAGACCAGATTGCCGCCGGCCCCCAGGATCTTCGGATCAGCCCGCGTCCCCAGAAACCCCCGCTCGGCAAAGGCATAATCCTGCCGATCCTTGAAATCGGGAGCCGCCACTGCGGCCGCCACTGCCAGCACAAGTGCCGCCCACACGCCACAGATCATCGTTTTCATGGCAGTCCTCCCCGTCCCGACCGTGAAGCGCATAGAGAGTGTTGGCAATGCGTCGCGGGCTATGAGAGGCATGAGACATGAAAGCCATCATCGTCGGGGCCGGAATCGGCGGGCTGACGACGGCGCTCAGTTTGCACGCCGCCGGCATCAGCGCAGAGGTCCATGAGGCGGCACCTGAGCTTCGCGCCGTCGGCGTCGGCATCAACCTGTTGCCCCATGCGGTGCGTGAGTTGAGCGAACTTGGCCTCGCCAACCAGATGGCCGCATCGGGTGT
>JANORH010000283.1:0-3670 GCA_031415215.1 Alphaproteobacteria bacterium
GGTCTATTCTCTGACGAAAAGCCGGACCGAACCCGATACCTACAAGTTCCTTGAGCTCTATGTGGACCAGGATGCGCTGACGCATCACGGTGGCACAGACTACTTCAAGGCCGCAGGCCCGAAGTTCGCTGGCGTGCTCGCTGGTCGGCCGGAAATTGAATATCTTGATGGCGTGGGGTGAACTGACATGGATCTGAACTTCTCAACTGAGGATCTGGCGTTTGGCGACGAGGTCCGCGCTTTCATCAACGAGGCTTTTGACGATGAAATGCGCGCCAAACTGGCGCAGTCGAAGAATCATCATCTGGACAAGGCAAGTCAGGTCCGGTGGCTTAAGCGCTTGGGCGAAAAGGGCTGGATGGCCCCCGACTGGCCGGTGGAACACGGCGGCACAGGCTGGAGCCTGAGCAAGAAATACGTCTTCGACATGGAGATGGCGCTGGCCGGTGCGCCGTCGACCTCGAACATGGGCACCAAGATGTGCGCGCCGGTGGTTATGGCCTTCGGTACCGACGAGCAGAAATCCCAGCACCTTTCGAAGATTCTCACGACCGATGTCTGGTGGTGCCAAGGCTATTCCGAACCCGGCTCCGGGTCAGATCTGGCGTCGCTGTCCATGAAGGCGGTTCGTGACGGCGACCACTATGTGCTGAACGGTTCCAAGACCTGGACGACGCTGGCGCAATGGGCCGACTGGATGTTCTGCCTGGTGCGGACCTCGACCGAGGATATCCGGCAGAAGGGCATCAGCTTCCTGCTGATCGATATGAGGACGCCGGGTCTTACAATTCGCCCAATTCCCACGTTGGACGGTCCGGCCGAGGGCGAGCAGGAGATCAACGAGACCTTCTTCGACAACGTCCGGGTGCCGGTGGCCAACCGGATTGGCAAGGAGGGCGAAGGCTGGACCTACGCCAAGTATCTGCTGCAGTTCGAGCGCGGCAATCCTTATGCGGCCGGTCTGTCGATGCAGATGCGCAAGGTACGCAAGATCGCGGGCGTCGAGCGGGCTGACCGTGGCGGCACGATGATGGACGACCCTGATTTCCGCAAAAAGCTGTGCGAGGCCGAGATCAAGATCGAGGCGCTGAACGCCACCGAGCTTCGCGCCTTCGCCGGGAGGTCCAGCGGCGAGGCTATGGGGGCGGTATCCTCCATGCTGAAGCTGGAAGGCAGCCAGATGCAACAGGCGGTCACAGAGTTGGCTCTGGAGGCGGCGGGTGTCTATGCCCAGCCCTTCGTACGCGATACCTGGGACATGTTGAAACCGGGCGGGAATACGTTCCGGGCCGGTCCGGACTATGCCGCGACGGTGGCCCCGCACTATTTCAACTACCGCAAGACCTCGATCTATGCGGGATCAAACGAGATTCAGCACAACATCATGGCCAAGATGGTGTTGGGGCTCTGAGGCAACGGGGATTGGCCAGCGACGCGGCTTCGGTCTATGTTTTGGGCATGCGCCGCTTCGCTTGGTTGATCGGAAGTTTTGTTTTCCTTACTGTCGCCGCCTCGGCGAAGCATTCTATGGCGCTGACATTCTATGTCATCCAGTCGAGCCCCGAGGCCTGGACGGTGATGGACCTTCAGGGGATCGAGCCGCTACCCGGGCCAGGCCTGCTTCGCCAGGCGTGGACGGTTCGGGTCCAGCGCAACATCCTGACCGGCGATCCACCGCAACCGGGCTATGTGCGGACCCTGTCGGAGTATGACTGCATCCTGAGCCGCGCCCGGTGGCGGGAGTTTTCGGCTTTTTCCCGATCTGGTGGCGCGCTGATCAGCAAGCGCAATCCCAAGCCCGAATGGGGTCCGGCATCTGAATCGAGCGAAACCTATTCCGCGTTGAATGTTGTCTGTCATGGTGCCGGCGGCGCTGTAGTTTCGGCCGACAGTATTGCCAAGGTGGTTATCGGCCTGATGGCCTCTTGGGACCCGCCAGTTGTGCCGGCGAAGTCCATAACGATGAAGGCCACACCATCGGCAGCGGCCTCGCTAAAGGGAGTGGCGAAGAAGAGTACGAGCGGCGCGCCAGCCCTGGCCGCGACGACAAAGGTGCCTCCGGTCGTCCGACCCAAGGCACCTTGACGCGCGCCGCGGCTTCTACTTCGTGAGTTGTCCGCGAACGGCGCCGCCCCTGAACTCGGCATTGTGGACGTTCACGTAGTAGCCGCCCGGGTTGGCCAGCATATCGGCCACAACGGTGGCATCGACGGTCGCGCAGCCGGCGCTCTTTCCCGCAGCATCAGGCATGGTAAGCGGCACGGCGACCGGACCGGCGGCGTCTGCTGCGCCCTTGTGTATGTGCGCCATTGTGGACGGGGCGATACCTTCGACCATCAGGGAATAGCAGACCTGAGATTTCGCGGCGTCGACCTTCAGCGTCGCGTGGCCCATGCCGTCGGGGTCACCGGCAGCGGGTTTCTCGGCCATGCCCATCAGGTGGGCGGAGAGCGCGACTTCGGCCGCCGTGACCGATGTCGCGGCGAGCCCGCCGGCGGCCAGTACCAGCGCGATAGTCCAGGCAGTTGCGTGGGTCATAGGTAACTCCAATGTGCCCCGACTTGAGCGGGGGTACCGAAGCCTGCTGTGGTCCGTGCGTCAATCGTCGACGACATCAATTCCGCGTTGGGATGATCACTGGCAGGTACTCATAGCCCTTAACGAACGACGATGGCACACGGCGCGGCGGACCCATCACCTCTATCTTCGGGAAGCGTGCGAGGATTTCTTCCCAGATGATCTTTAGCTGAAGCTCGGCCAGACGGTTGCCGACGCAGCGATGGATTCCGAACCCGAACGAGAGGTGCTGACGCACCCGGGGCCGCTCGATCCAGAAGTCGTTTGGCCGATCGATAACCTCTTCGTCGCGGTTGCCGGACACGTACCACATGGCGACCTTGTCGCCCTTCTTGATGGTCTTGCCGCCCAGTTCCACATCCTGCAGCGCGGTGCGGCGCATGTAGGCCAGCGGCGTCTGCCAGCGAATGGTCTCCGAGACCATGGCCGGAATCAGGCTGTGATCGGCGCGCAGCAAGGCTTCCTGGTCCGGATTCTGGCTCAGTGCCAGGATCGAGCCGGTGATCGAATTGCGGGTGGTGTCGTTGCCACCGACGATCAGCAGGATCAGGTTCCCCAGATACTCCATGCGATCCATGTTCCGGGTAGCCTCACCGTGGGCCAGCATCGAAATCAGGTCGGGCTGAGGCGGCGCATTCACCCGCTCGTTCCAGAGCCGCATGAAATAGTCGACGCACTCGAAGAGTTCGGCGCGGCCCTCGGCCTTGGCGACTTCAGGGTCATTGGAACTGAACAGGCCGCTGTTCGGGGCTGCGGTGGCCACGTCGGACCAGCGGGTCAGCTTGCGGCGATCTTCCCAGGGGAAGTCAAACAGGGTCGCCAGCGTCATGGTGGTCAGTTCGATGGAAACCTTGTCCACCCAATCGAACTGCTCGCCGATCGGCAGGCTGTCCAGAATTTCGCCCGCCCGCGCGCGGATGATCGGCTCCATCCGCATCAGGCTGGCCGGCGAGACGGCCGGGCTGACCGTCTTGCGTTGTTCGTCGTGCTTCGGTTGGTCCATGGCGATGAACATCGGCAGGGTGAAGTCTTCCGCCGGGTCCGGCAGCACGATGGTCGGATCGGAGGAGAACACCGTGTGATTGGTGTCGAC
>JANORH010000284.1:0-15695 GCA_031415215.1 Alphaproteobacteria bacterium
GCATAACGAACGGGATCGTAGTTGCGGCCCTGCTCATAGGTGAAATCCCTGCGCACGGAACTGCGGTCGTTGGTCTGCCACGCATAGCCGACGCTGAGCTTGGCCTGCCGAACAAATTCAACCGGCAAGTCGTACGAAAAATCGATGTTCGCGGAGCCGATGTTCTCGTCAAGGTCGGAAAACGAGACCAGCTGGTTGGCACCCGATAACAGTGCCGTCCGTTGGCCGTCGGCCTGCAGGCCGTAGCGGTAGAGACGCTCATAGGGGGCTTCGCGGGTGGTGCGACCGTAGGTGCCACGCCAGTCGACCTCCAGATCACCGAGGCGGTGTTTTCCGGTCAGCTGGCTCAGCTGAAGCTCACGACGATACCATTCGGTGTTGTAAACGTTGACGTTGGCGCTGCCCTGAGACTGGGCGGAGTTCTGGGTGATCCGCGCGCGCTTGGATGTCGAACGGATCCAGAGCGCCGTATAGTGCAGTTCGTTTTCGTCGTTTTCCCAAGCGAGGCCGCCTAGGCCGCTCCAGCCGATATCGTTCTGGTTGGCCTCGAATGTTGCATCGCTCGCCAGAGACAGTCCGGTCGTATCTGGCACTGTCGTCTGTCGCACGCCGTTCCGGTTGAACCAGCTGTTGCGATAACTCAGGACACCGACGACGCCGACGCGGCCATACTCTGTGTCGAAGCCCTGTCCGCCAGCGAGGTCGATATTGCCGCTGGGCGCAATCCTGTCACGCTGGATCAAGTTCAACGGCGCGTTGGTAAAGCTGCGGCCGATGGCCTTGTACTGGTCTAGGGTCAACCCGGTGGAGGAGCCCGTGAAGACGACGGGACGGGTCGCGGCAAACTGGCGGACGCCGACGGGCAGCTTGCGTGACCCGTCGTCAAAACCAAACTCGTCGTGTTTGGAGCCGTAGTAGGTCAAGCCACGCTTGTTGGTGATCTCGGTGTCCGCACCGAGGCCAACGGTGAAATTGAAATAGGCCTCGTCCGGCACGCCGATGGTCTTCAGATCGATGATGCCGCCGCCAAACTCTCCAGGATAGTTGGCGGAGAAAGTCTTCTGAACAGCTGTGCCGGCCAGAATCGATGCCGGGAAGAGATCAAGCGGCACCACCCGTTGCAGAGGCTCCGGGCTAGGCAGCGGCGATCCGTTCAGCAGAGCCTGGGAATACCGCTCACCCAGACCACGGACGTAAACAAAGCGACCCGATACTACCGAAAGTCCGCTGATGCGGGTCAGGGCCTGGGCGGCGGTATCGTCGCCTGCACGCCTGATGTCCTCGACGGTGAGGAAATTGGCCACTTCGGCGGTATCCCGGATTTCGTCGGGGATGAACTTGCCGTTGACGACAATCTCCTCGACTTCGTTTTCCTCCGACGCTGGCGTGGCGGCGGCAGCTGGCGGGGGGGCCGACTGGGTCTGGGCGTAGACCGGTAGTGCCGCTGTCAGCGCGGTGCCAGCCAGCAGCACGGCGCTCAGATTGCGAATGGAGGCTGTCATCGGGTGTTGGACCTTCGTCGGAAGGATGGGATCGGCGGAGGAGCAAGGCTCCGCCGCAAAGGGATAGCTGTCGTCAGCAGGCTGTTGAGCCGGCAAGGCCGCAGGTCCAGCCCACGTACCAGTTGTCATTCGAACCGAAGACCGCGCCGATGTTGCTCACGCCCAGGAAGAACGGCGAGATCGTGATGGGGTTTGTCGCCACCCGTCCGCTCTCGTTACCGCCGTTGATGAACACCTGGGTGAGCGTCGAAACATAGCCCGTATCCAGGTTGTTGGTCCCGGCCGCGAAGAGGGCCGCCGGTGCCGCGTCCTGATCACCGTCCGTCGTACGATAGGGTCCGGCGGCGCAGGCGAAGATCACTGATCGGAACGCCGGCGCAGGCGCGGCAATCGTTGAGGTGCCATCTACGTCAAGGCAGGGAATGCGCGAGTTGGCCGACACGACCAGACCGTTCAGGAAGTCGACGCGGGTTCCGCCATTCATCACGATGCCCTGGTGCTGACGGGTATCGAAAGTGGTCGTGGCAAGGCCCAGCTGGCAGATAAAGTTGGAGACCCTGGGGCTGGAGCGAAGCAGGGGCAGGCCGCCAGAAGTTGAGCCCGCCGACGATGCTTCAAAGCAACGCGACTCTTCGGTCGGAGTGTCGGAGAAATTGATCACAAACTGGGCTGAGCCGTTGAAACCCTCGTCGGTGTCGTAGCCGTCGTCGTCCCACTGATCGAGGATCAGGTGGCGCACGTTGACCGTGCCGCCGAAAAACTCAACCGCATCGTCAGCCGAGCCGTGAACCTGGACGAAGTCGACCAACGTGCCGCTGCCTACGCCGCCAAAAGTGATGCCATTCAGCTCTTCGTTGGGCGCGACTTCGTAGCCAGCTTCCTTGACCTGAATGTAGCGGAGGATGCCGCTTGAGTCCGTGGGAGCGTTGCCACCCCAGTTGATCGTCTGGATCGCTTCGAACCTGAATTCACAGCTTGTCGCATTGGTCGGGAAAGTGGTGACGGTCGGAGGGCACCGGTTGATCGGCGCACGACCCGCAATCACAAGACCACCCCACTGGCCCTTCAGATCGGGGCCCCCGTTCAGGTCGTTGAGGCTGGTAAAGATGATCGGCCGTGAAGCTGTGCCATCTGCGATAATCCGCGAGCCGCGATTGACAACCAGATACTCGGCGATGCCACCGAAGATGGTCACACCAGGCTCAACCGTCAGTACACCCGAGCGGGCCGCTGCCCGCGGTGTCTGGGCGTCGGAACCCTGGTCTTCGCCGACCTCAACCCGGCCATCAATGCGGTAGGCGGTGCCCGGTCGGAACGGCACGGTGAAGCTGCCCGTCACAAGGCGAGGTAGCGCGCAGGACCGAAGGGCTCCATTGGCGACCGTCCCGAGATTGACGAAACCGGTCGGGCAATCCGAAGATGCTGTCCCATTCCCGCCCGTGCTACCGCCCGTACTGCCGGTACCGCCCGTCGCGAACGCACCTTCGCCCGGCGATGTAACACTTGAGCCGCCACCTCCGCAGGAAGCCAGCGCGAAAGCACCCATCGCGGCAACCATCGCGGTCCCCGCTTTCCCGACGTCGATCATTTTAGTCTCCGCAGAAGCTATTCAGCCGCGCCATCGGCGCGGCGGGACGGGGACGCAGAGGTGCACCGCAACCCGTCCCGTTAGTGCGAACGTCTAATCGTGCCGCGTGACG
This sequence comes from Alphaproteobacteria bacterium, assembly GCA_031415215.1. Taxonomy (GTDB): domain Bacteria; phylum Pseudomonadota; class Alphaproteobacteria; order Caulobacterales; family Caulobacteraceae; genus Phenylobacterium. Next base: position 3,203 of record JANORH010000284.1, read on the forward strand.
TTGCCCGCGCAATTTCATGACAGTTTGGATTCAGCCCAAAGACGGCCACCCGCGCGTGACGTCTGGATCTCGATGTGAAATCAGAGGGCCTCGGCTTCGCCATGATCAGAAGCCAATGGCGGAGCTCGACAATGTCATCTGGCCGCATGGGCCTTTGATGAGTTAGTCTGACGCCAGTAAGGTGCAGTCTGCGGCGCTGGAAACGGATAGGACTTCCGTTTCGGCTTTGGTCTACGCCGATAAGGCCGCAGGAGTCCGCCGTGTCCATTGTCACGCCTTCGTCATTAAAGACAGATAGCGGCCTTAACGTCGGTGCCCTGGAGTTGACATTCATCGCCTTAGACCTGCCGGTCGGACAGTCCGGAGCCTCGGCCGAAGTCGCCAAGTGAGACCCATGAGAAAATTCACAAGCGCCACTATACTCGCGACGCTGATCGCATTGCCCGCCCAGGCCCAGACTCAGGGTGATCCGGCAGGCTCCTCGCCTTTGCTGGCGGCGCTGAACTGGGTACAGGGCACCCTGCTCGGCAATGTAGCCACCAGTGCTGCAGTGATCGCCATCGCAGTCGTCGGGTTCCTGATGCTCACCGGTCGCATCGAGTGGAAACGAGGACTGGTGGTCGTGGTCGGAGCCTTTATTATCTTCGGCGCAGTCACCATCGTCGCCGGGATCCGCTCCCTCGCTGGCGGGCTCTAGCCACATGAGCCGCCTCGCCTCCGATCCCGTCTTCTCAGCGCTGACCAGGCCGCAGACGATCGGTGGCGTCACCTATACCTACGCCGTGCTGAACCTGATCGTTACGGCCGAGGCCTTTCTGATCACGCGATCATTCTGGTCCCTGCTGATTGCCGTCGTGCTGCATGCCATCGGCTATGTTGGCTCTCTGCGGGAGCCCCGGTTCTTTGATTTGTGGGTGACGCGCCTCAGTTCCTGTCCGCGCGTCCGCAATTTCGCCTTCTGGGGCGGGAACTCTTACCGACCATGAGTGGGATCTATTTCTCAACAGGCGCCGCCAAGGTTTTGGCGCCGCGCGAGGCCCAGGTAGGCGAACGCCTGCCCTATGCCGGCCATGTCGACGACTTGACCCTTCAGACCCGTGACGGGCTGCTGGTTCAGATCCTGCAGTTGGCCGGATTTCCGTTTGAAACGGCACCAGATGAAGAACTCAACTATCGCAAGGCGATACGCGAGACGGTCCTGCGCGGCGCAGCCAGTTCGCGGCTTGCTGTCTATCATCATGTGGTGCGTCGTCGCGTCAGCCCTGATTTTCCGGCTTCCCCTGACGATCCCTTTTGCGGAACCCTTGATGCGCGCTGGCGGGATCAACTCGAGCACCGTCGGCTCTACGTCAACGACATCTTCCTGAGCCTGGTTCTTCGCCCGACACAGGGCAGCGCTGGTTTCATCGAGCGGATCCTGAAAGGCCCCCGGGCCCGCGACGCCGACATCAGCCGTGACCTTCGTGACCTCCACGCCACACGGGAGGCTTTCGCGGCCGCATTGGCCCCTTACGGTGCCCGCACCCTGGGACGTTACATAGCAGGCGGCGGAGCCCAGCGCTCCGAGCCCGCAGAGTTTCTTAGCCTGATCCTCAATGGGGAGCTCCGGCCGGTGCTGGCACCCACAGGTGACCTTGGCAAGGCGATTGCGACGCGTCGGTTAAGCTTCGGTCTGGATGCGATGGAGTTCGGCGCGGGCCCTGGCCCGACGACGTTCGGCGCCATGGTGTCGATGAAGGATTATCCCGCCCGAACCTCGCCCGGTTTGCTAGACGGCGTCCTGCGCCTGCCCATGGAAATGGTGCTGACCGAAAGCTTTGCGTTTATCGACCGCCAGGCTGCGCTCGACCGGATGGGATTGGCTTTGCGCCGCCTCAAAGCTGCCGAAGACGACGCCTTCAGCCTGCGAGGCGAGCTGGCCCAGGCCCGCGATGATGTCGGTGCCGGGCGCGCGGCCTATGGCGAACATCACCTGACGATCCTGGCCAAGGCAGAGACCCTCGCCGAGCTCGACTCGGCTGTCGCCGACATCCAGTCGTCGCTAGCCGAAGCCGGGGCCGTCGCGGTCCGTGAGGACGTCAATCTGGAGCCAGCTTTCTGGGCACAGTTTCCCGCTAATTTCAAATACATCGCCCGAAAGGCTCTGATTTCGGTGGGTAATTTTGCGGGTCTGGCCAGCTTCCACAACCATCCAACTGGTCAGGCGAGCGGCAACCATTGGGGGCCGGCGATTGCAGTCCTCGAAACCACCGCCTTTGGCCCCTATCACTTCAATTTCCATCACGGCGACTTGGGGAACTTCACCGTCATCGGCCCTTCTGGCTCAGGCAAGACCGTGCTGATGACCTTTTTGTTGGCGCAGGCGGAACGGCTGAAGCCGCGCATCGCCTATTTCGACAAGGACCGGGGAGCCGAGCCGTTCATCCGCGCCATCGGTGGTCGCTATGACGTGATTTCGCCCGGCGAGCCGACCGGGTTCAATCCGCTCGCCCTGCCCGATACGCCTGCCAACCGTGCCTTCCTGACCGAATGGATCGGCCAGTTGCTGATGGCAGACGGTGACACGCTGAACAGCGAAGACCGGGCGATGATCGCCGACGCCATCGACGCCAACTTCGCCCAGGCTCCCGGACACCGCCGATTGCGTTACCTGCGCGAACTGTTTCGCGGCGCACGGCGGCCCAGCGCGGGGGACCTTGCCTCTCGATTGGCAGCCTGGTGTGACGGCGGCGACCACGCGTGGTTGTTCGACAACGCCACGGATCAACTGGATATCGAAACCCGCATCCTGGGCTTCGACATTACCAAGCTGCTGGATTCGCCGATCATCCGCATTCCAGCGATGATGTATCTGTTCCACCGGCTGGAACAGCGCCTGGACGGCACGCCTGCCCTGATCGTGGTCGATGAGGGCTGGAAGGTGCTGGATGATCCGGTCTTCGTTCGCCGCATCAAGGATTGGGAAAAGACCATTCGTAAGCGCAACGGCGTGGTCGGCTTCTGCACCCAGAGTGCATCTGACGCGCTGGACAGCCGCATCGCCTCGGCGATTATTGAACAGGCCGCAACGCGGATCTTCTTCCCGAATAATCGCGCCAAGGCCTCGGATTATATTGATGGTTTCGGCCTCAGCGAGCACGAATTCGAGCTGGTCAGGACCCTGCCGGACACCTCCCGCTGCTTCCTGATCAAACGCGGCGACCACAGCGTCGTCGCGCGTCTGGACCTGTCCGGCATGTCGGGAGAGCTGGCGGTGCTGGCGGGCACGGAGCGCGCGGTCCGTCGCCTGGACGCGCTGCGCGAACGGGTGGGCGATGAGCCGTCCGCCTGGCTGCCGACCTTCATGGAAGGCCGGAGTGCAGCATGAGTAACGCCTGCACAACCCTGGTCGATGACGGCGTCATTCGCGGCGTGATCGCGACGGTCGATTGCCAGACGCGAGCCTATGCGGAGGGCGGTTATCTGGCGCTGACGGCCGGATCCTCGGTGTTCCAGACCGCGCTCACGGTCCTGCTGACCATCTATGTGGCCTTGATTGGCTATCGGATGCTCTTTGCCCAAGGCGATACCCGCCTGTCCGACGTGCCGGGAATCGCGCTGAGGATCGGCCTGATCCTGGCCCTGGTGACCAGTTGGTCCACATTCCAGACCCTGGTTTTCGACATGGCGGACCGCGCGCCGGTCGAAATCGCCGCCATCGCTTCAGCGCCGATACAGGCCCGGAACGACTCACAGCTCGCCTCGCGTCCGGTCGAGGGACTGCAGGCAGCCTATGAGGAACTGACGCTCACTGCGGCCGCCTATGGCCGGATTGCGGGGCCTGACGCCAAGTCCTATTCAAGTCCTCAGGCTGCGGCGGCTGAAGCGGTGGGTCTGGCGACTGGCGTGCTGTTCCTGTCCAGTGCCGGCGTGATCTCTGCCGCTAAGCTTACCATCGGTGTTCTGACGGCTGTTGGACCACTATTCATCATTCTGGCCTTGATTCAGGCCACGCGCGGGCTGTTCGTGGGTTGGGTCCGGGCGTTGGTCGCCGCCGCCCTGACCACCCTGGTGACCTGGCTCCTGGTTGTGCTGATGCTGTCGGTGCTCGATCCCTGGTTGACGACGCTGCAAGAGCAGCGCCGGGGACAGACGATGGATCCCCAGACCGCAATTAGTGCTGCCGCCCTGGTGTTTGTGTTCGGTGCCGGCCAGGCCGCCCTGACCCTGGGTGCCATTTTCATGGCCATGAGCTTCCAACTGCCCGGGCTGACACGCGACCGTGCCGCCGATGGTAGGTCTTCGGTCGGAGCCTCGACCCGGGCCGACGCCCCATCCGGCCTGCCCCAGCCGTCAAGGGCCGAGCGCCTTGCATATGAGCTACAGCGCGACATCAGCCAGGCCGACACCCGCTCACGCGCCGCCTCGCTGGCCGCGACGACCGGTGCACCCGGTCGCCAGGTTTCGGTGACTCTGGAGGATCGCCCCCGGCTGGGCGACACCTACCGCCGTCCGGCGTTCTCAGCCCGTCGTCTTGAGGGAACCCGATGATCCGTGCGCCCCTTCTTGCAGTGGCTCTGGCCCTCAGCGCGTCGTCGGCACTGGCTGTTGTGCCTCGCCCCGGCCCCGGTGATCCGCGCATTCATGTGGTTGATTACGATCCTTCTGACGTTGTCGAGCTGCGCAGCGCGCTCGGATTTCAGCTGTCGGTGGAATTTGATCCAGCCGAAAAGATCGAGAATGTTGCCATCGGCGATTCCCTCGGTTGGCAGGTGACCCCGAACCGCCGGGCCAACCTTTTATTTCTCAAGCCGATGTCCGCACGACCACCGACCAACATGACGGTGATCACCAACATAAGGCGCTACACTTTCCAGCTCAGCGTCCAGCGGCAGGCCTCGCGCAGCCTGCCGTTCAGCGTGCGCTTCCTCTATGCCGCCCCGGCTATGGCGATGATCGAGGCCCCGCCTCCGCCACCGCCACCGATCGAACGAAACGCTGCCTACTCTTACGAGGGATCCGGCAAGACCTTGCCGATCAAGGTGTTCGACGACGGCCAGGACACCTATTTCTCGTTCCGCCGTGAGGAAGACCTGCCGGCGATCTACGCAGTGGATCCTGACGGCGGCGAGGCGGTGGTCAACAGCCGCGAACGCGACGGCTACGTCGTGATTGACCGGGTTGCGCGCGGTTTCGTGCTGCGGCGCGGCAGCGAGGTCACCCACATCTATAATGACGGGTTCAGGATCGATCAGGCCAGCGCGCTGCGAGAACGCAAAAAGGACCCATGGTGGCGGCGATGACCCTGAAGGATCAACCCAGGGCGGCGCTCAGCCCGGTATTTGCTCACGGCGAAACAGCCAGGCCGCGGGTGCGCCAGACACAGTCGCCGCTGACCCTTTGGGCCGGCTTTGGCGGTGCGGGGGTTTTGGGTCTGTTGGTGTTCAACGGTCTCAGCAGCAGCCGAGAGGCTCGCGCCCAGCCACCGATCTCTCCTGCAACAGCGGCGGCGACGCAACCGGCGCAAGCAGCCACGCCTGTCGTCCCGCCGGTCCAGATGACGCCGTCGCCGGCCCCGATCACTCAGTCTATGGTCGCTCGCACCGTCGACCCGTCCGAGGCGCATTGGCGTTCGCCGGCGATGGTGGTGGATTTCAGCCCACCCGCCGATACGGCCCCGTCCCAGATCGCGCAGGCCACTGGTGCTGTCGCCGCGGGCGCAGTCCAGGGGCCCGCTGCAGACACTCGACAATCAGCCGAGGAACGATTCTCCGCCCGCCTGTCCGGCGGCTCCTCGGACACCGCGCGCGCCAGCCAGATGCGCGATCTTGGCCGGACGGTTCCTCAGGGCGCAATCATCGCTGCCGTGCTGGAAACGGCGATCAACTCCGACCTGCCAGGCTCTGTCCGCGCGGTGGTCAGTCGTGATGTTCGCAGCTTTGACGGCAGCCGCGTGCTGGTGCCGCGCGGCTCCAAGCTGATCGGCCAGTACAAGAGCGCCGCCGCCGTCGGCCAGACCAGGGCTTTTGTCATCTGGACCCGGATCATCACGCCCACCGGAATCAGCATAGACGTGGGCTCTCCGGCCACCGACCGGCTGGGCCGCGGCGGTCTCGAAGGCGACGTAGACCGGCACTTCTTCCAGCGCTTCGGATCTTCCATCCTGCTTTCGGTGATCTCGGCAGGGACCAGCGCGCTGGCCAATGGCGGCGGGAACGACACCACACTGGTCATCGGATCAACCTCGCAAGCCAACCAGGTGGCGTCCATCGCCTTGCAGAAGCAGATCGATATCCCCGACACCATAAAGGTCGCCCAGGGCGTTCCCGTGCAGGTTTCCGTGGCTCGCGACCTCGACTTCTCTGCCGTCGTCCGATGACCGCCAACGTTTACCTCAGCGCCTATCTGGCCCCCTTGTCGCCCTGGCTGTCACGCCCGGACGTTACCGATGTGCTGATCAACCGGCCAGGCGAGGTCTGGGTTGAGACCACTACCGGCCCAATGTGCCGCGAGCCGGCGGATGAACTGACCGAAGTCGCGCTGCAGCGCCTGGCCCGCCAGATCGCCGCCGCCAGCCATCAGGGGGTCAACCGCGAGCAGCCGCTGTTGTCGGCCACCCTGCCCGACGGCAGCCGCGTCCAGGTTGTCTCCCCGCCGGCCACCCGGGGTGGCCTGGCGCTGGCCGTGCGCAAACACCTGATTTCCGACCTCAGCGTCACAGATCTGGCGCGAGACGGCCTCTTCGACGTCGCCGCGCGGACCGATCCCGAGCGTGAGGGGCGGATCGACGCCGAACTGGAAGCTCTGTTGGATACCGGCGATCTGGCGGCCTTCCTCAAGGCCGCCGTGAGCCGGCGCAAGACCATCGTCATCTCCGGGGGCACCGGCAGCGGCAAAACAACGCTGCTGAACGCCTTGGTCAAGGAGATCGACCGGTCCGAACGGCTGGTGGTGATTGAAGATGCGCCCGAGGTCCGACTGGATCATCCGAACAGTGTCGGCCTGGTCGCCGTCCGCGGAGATCTGGGCGAGGCCCAGGTCGATGCCGACACACTGCTGGCGGCGGCGCTGCGCCTGCGCCCGGATCGGATCCTGCTGGGCGAGCTTCGTGGCCGCGAGGCCTTCGCCTTCCTGCGGGCGGTCAACAGCGGCCACCCCGGATCCCTCACGACCGTGCATGCTGACAGCCCGTCAGGGGCCTTGGACCAGATTGCGCTGCTGGCGCTGACTTCCGGCGTCGACCTCGGCTGGGACAAGGTCCAGACCTACGTCAGCCGGGTCATTGATGTGGTGGTGCAACTGGACCGCACCGGAGGCGCGAGGCGCGTCAGTGAGGTGTTGTTCCGGCCCCGCAGCTCCGGTGGATCGGTGGCGAAGACCGTCGCGATCTAAACAAAGCGCAAATCTTTCCATGGCATAAGACTGATGGTCGAGGTGCGCCTCGAGCCAGTTTTTTGCGTGTGCGAGCGTCGTCCGCGCAAACCGGAAGAACACCGGGGGATCATGGGACGTCTGGCGCTGCACGGGATCGAACGTCGGGTAGAGCCGCGCGAAGCGGTACGGCAGCCTGTGCGCGCCTACTACGGGGAGAACCTCGGTTTCTGGGCCGACTGCGAGCTGCGCGACCTCAGCGCAAGCGGTGCCAAGGTCCACCTTTCGTCACTATACAAGTTACCGCCGCGCTTCATCCTGCTGCTACACCAGACCGGTGTCGCCTATGAGGTCGTGCTGAAGTGGCGACGGGGAGACCTGGCCGGCCTCTCCTTCGAGGCGCGCCATGATCTTGAAGCCAACCAGGAATCACATCTGGCAACGATCCGCGAGGCCTGGATCGGACTTCGCCCCGCGCCATAGATCGATCCGATACTACAGGAAGCCCAGATTTCGGCTCTGGAAGCCTCCCAAGCGCGGGAAAATGATATCAAGTTCGGACTCCGACGCCCCGAACCAGCGGCCGAGCGTGGCACCATATTGATCCACCGATGTCGTCGGGATCAGGTAGCCGTTGATGTTATCCGGATTGTTGAACCCGCCGACATCTGGCCCTACCGTCGGATACTGGCCGTAGATGTCCTGCCCTTTGACCGCGCCCCCCATGATCAGGTGGTGGCCCCCCCAAGCATGGTCAGTACCATCACCATTGGTCGTGATGGTACGCGAGAAGTCAGACGCGGTGAACGTGGTCACCTGAGCGCGACGATCCAGTCCGCCCACATTCGAGAGCGCACCGTCAAAGTAGGAGAAGGCGTGCGCGACCTTGGCCAACAGGTTCGGCTGTGTATTGTTCTGGAAGTCATGCGTATCCCAGCCTCCAAGGCTGACGAAGAATACCTGCCGGCGCACGCCCAGCCCCTGTGCCGCAGCAATCATCCGCGCGACGGTCTGGAGTTGCAGCGCCAGAGAGTTGGTCTCGACCTGCATTGAAATCGGATTCGTATAGGCCGGCGCCGCTGGAATCCCGGTGACGATGCCCTGGGTGAATGCCGCATTGACGGTGGTGGACGCGGAGATCGACCGCGCGACCACTGTGGAATAGTCGGCGGCAAAATTGTTCGTGAGGTTGGTGTCGGTGATCAGATCCCGCACTCTCGAAGGTGCCAACGTAGAGCCGAACAGACTGTTGCCCTGCTGTCCCGTGATCACCACCGCCGGCTGGGCACCCGTGGACAGCTGGTACTGAACAATCGACTGACCCGACAGGAACACCGCATTGCCGGCCGTCGAGATCGCCGTGAACAGGGTATTGCCACCGTTCATTCCTGCCATCAGGTCAGCGAACCGCCCGCCCCAGCCCGTTCGCGCGCCCTCGGTCGACAGCGCTTGCCAGGTCGATTGCTGGTCATTGTGCGAGAACAGGCTGGTCGGCAGCGGTACGGACCTGGACTGATACTGGGTCTTGCTGGTCGGCAGAATCAAAGTCCCGACGTTGGCAACCACCGCCAGCCGTCCCTGATTGTACAGAGATTGCATCGGACTAAGGAACGGATGCAGTGCAAACGTTCGTGTGGATGCATTGGTGCCTGCGGGGATCGCCTGAGCCGTCCTGGGTGTGATGGGCAGAACGCCACCCCAGGCCTCTGGCGTGTTCGCTACGGCCACCCGACCAGTGATCGAACTGGTCTGGCCGACGGGCGTCGGCACCGTGCCCACCGGCATCAGCGCAATCGGATCACTGCCCGTGTTGCGTGTGGCGAAATAGCGCCCCCAGCTGTCCGTATCCGTCGCCAGAACCATGTTGTGGGAGTCGTTACCCCCGAACAGGAATACGCACACCAGCGCCTTGTAGTCGGAGACCGACTGGCCGGCTGCAGAGCCCGCCGCCGCAAGCTGCATCGCAAAAGGGGCCCCGACACCCAGCGCAGACATCGCCCCACCAAGCCGCAGGAGGTGGCGGCGATCCATCGACCCGCTCATCGCTGCACCATGTATTCAGAGGATGCCATCGTCATATAGATCGCCAGTTTGGCCCGGTTGGTCAGCGCGGGCGTTGGGGATCCCGTTGCCGGGATGGTGACGGCATTCACGGACTCGATGATACGTGTCCTTAAGGTCGACGACATCTGGCCACTCATCAGCAACAGATTTACCCGATCAACCAAGCCACTGGCGTCATTCGCCACGGCAATTTCGGGCGCATAGTTAGTGCGCACATCGCGCAGACCGTTTGCTGTCGTGCCAATACCGAGATCGATCGTCGTCTGCATCGTGTTGAGGTAGCCCGCGACGGTTACCTCATCGACGATCTGGAGTTCGGGTGCGACAAGACCCGCAGCGCCCACCCGCGTGTTCGGAGGCGAGTAACCTGGACGGAAGAAGTTGAAGACCGACGGTGCGCTCAGCACAGATTGACCCAGCGAGGTATTGGCGCTGGTCGAGCCGATCCGCCACTCGCCGGTTTCGGATGTGGTCCCGAACGCGCGCATCCAGTTGGCCATTCGAATGACCGGTTCTCGCAGTTTTCCAGCGTTGGGAGTGATCGCAGGTGTGCGCGCCTCTGCATCAAGAAGGATAGCGCGAACCACGCTTCTCAGGTCACCCCGTACGCCCTTGCCATTGTCATTGAACACCCCGGCAACCCTGCTGATGAAAGCTGGACTGGGATTGCTGGTCACCAGCCGCTGGATAAGCTGCCTTGAAATGAAGGGGCCCACATTGGGGTGATTGAACAGGGTATCGAGCGCGACCTTCAGATCCCCCGCAGGATCGGAAACCGTGGATGCCGGAATGTTGACCCCCAGAAACGTCTTGTTGCTGAGCGAGTGAAAGGTGGGATAGGCGATCATCGACCGGGTAGGCGCATCCGCCGCCCTGTTCCGTCCGAGGAAAGTGTTCGAGTTTGGGCTCGGTGAGTAATAGCTATAGCCAGTGAACACCTTGGCCAGGCCCGCGATATCGTCCGTCGTGTAGGTCGGAATGGTGCGCCCCAGGTTATCCCGCTTTGCTGTCCCATCCTGGTCCAGTTGAACCACGCCGATTGTCATGAGTTGCATCACTTCACGGGCGTAGTTCTCATCCGGATTGCGGCCCGAGACCGGATCTTCCTTCTGATTGCCCAGCCAAGTGAGGTAGACTCCCATCATCGGGTGCAGCGTCACCTGTTCCAGCAGGGTTCGAAAGTTGCCGAAAGCGTTGGTGCCCAGCATGTCGTAGTAGGATCCGGCCCCCAAAGTCACAACATTGGCGTCTGTCATCGAGATCACGAAAATCTCAGATAACGCCAGTTTCATGCGCTCCCGGAGTTGATCCTGGTCGGTCGCGGCGTGTTTCCAGAAGCTCCAGTAGAAGTCGGGTGGGTTCAGGACGCCGGTCGGATTTGTAGCGCGAATCACGGCCAATCGGGCCGTCAGGTCATCCTGGTGCGTCGACGACTGCGGTACCGTCATCTGCTCGTCCAGCCACTGCGAATATCCGCTGGAACGCACCAGGCTGATGGACGCATCCGTTGGACCAAAAGTCGCCTGTGTGAGGAAGCGCGACGCCTCCGCTGCGCTTGGTGGTGCAGAATTGCCCCCGCCCGTCCCGCGCGCACCACTGCAGGCCACCAGCGCCACGAGGGCCAGAACCGTCAGACAGCGCACGATTTTGTGTGGCCTTAAGACTCTCACGTCATGCACTCTCTCAAAGCCGGAGCTTGGCGGCTTGCACTGATGTTGTCTACCGCAGACACCATGTCGCAGAAGCGTAACTGACCCTTTCACGTGCGACGACGGAATGTCCGTCGCCGAACGTGTGATTGAGTACACCGTGGAAAGCGGTAACATCACCAAATCAGGGGGGTGGTTATGGCCACGTTTGCCGCCGGCGCTCTCGGCATTGATTTCGACATTCTGGACCTGGGCCCGCTGGCGTCTGGCTCGACCACAGGCATGACCGAAACCTCGCAGGAAATCCGTTCCAACGGCGTGATCGCGCAGTTTTTCGGGACCGGTTTCCAGTTCGCCGGCAACGGGCCTCCTGTTGTTGGGACGATCAATCGGATCGTGGTGGCAACCGATGCAGGCCTGGCCTACGACATCACCGGTCTGGCGCTATCGGCGGCGGCGTTCCGAGGTTGGGTTGTGGCAGGCGATAACGCGGCCGCCAAGGCCGGAATCTTTGGTGGGGCAGACTCCTTCGTCGGGTCGTCGCTGGACGATCTGATCCGCGGGTTTGCCGGAGCCGACACCCTGGTCACCGGCGCAGGTGCCGATTTCGCCGATGGTGGCGACGGCGATGACCAGGTTTTTGCCGGCGCGGGCAATGACACGGTTGTGGACCCTGGCGGTGCCAACTATCTGCGCGGTGATGAGGGGGATGACACACTCGTCGGCGGCGTCAATTTCGACGATATCAACGGCAATATGGGCAACGATACGGCTTCGGGTGGTCCTGGCGACGACTGGGTCGTCGGCGGCAAGGACAATGACATTGTGTTCGGCGACGACGGCGGCGATCTTGTCTATGGCAACCTCGGCGACGACAGCTGCAACGGTGGTAATGGCAATGACACGGTGCGCGGCGGACAGGGCAACGACACTCTGAGCGGTGGCGCAGGCAACGACTTCGTCTCAGGCGACCGCGGCGATGACACCATGACCGGAGGCGCGGGCGCGGACATCTTCCACTCTTCCAGCGACGCCGGCATCGACCGCGTATTGGATTTCAGCCTGGCCGAGGGTGATCGGGTCCAACTGGATCCCGGAACCACGTTTTCCGTCGCCCAGATCGGCGGCGATACGGTGGTCACAATGAGCGCAGGCTCAGTGGTCCTGGTGGGCGTATCGATGAGCAACCTGCTGGGGAACAGCATCTTCGTTGGGTAGGAGGCTTGCGACCTGCCGACTGGCGAAACCCGCCGCCAGAAAAACCTACTTTGGCTCAGACACAGCAAGCGCCCGAAGATACTTCCCGTACTCGCTCTTTCCCTGAACCTCCGCTTGCCGCATCAGTTCGGCGCGGTCGATCCAGCCGTTCTCGAAGGCAATTTCCTCCAGACAACCGATGCGCAGGCCTTGGCGTTGCTCATACGTGCGGA
>JANORH010000285.1:0-1844 GCA_031415215.1 Alphaproteobacteria bacterium
TCGACCTGCACTTACACCGTCACGGCGAGCGCGAAACGCCCCTCTTGGCCATGGAGTTTGTCCCCGGCCCGACCGCCGCCGAATGGCTAGCGAAGAACGGGCCCCTGCCACCCGATCAGGTCTTATCCATCTTGCGCGATGTCGCCAGCGCCCTCGATGCGGCGCATGCCCGGGGCGTCGTCCATCGCGACCTGAAGCCCTCGAACGTGATCCTGGCGACCGTGCCTTCCGGCCTTGGCGGTAGCGACCGGGCGGTCGTCACCGACTTTGGCCTCGCCCGTCAGGTGGCGGTCCAGGAACAAACCCTCCCCGGCGCGCCGGTCAGCAATGCGACGATCATCGGCACGCCCTCCTACATGGCTCCCGAGCAGTTCACCGGAGCCACTCCTACCGCCGCCATGGACGTCTACGCCCTTGGCGCTTTGGCTTATGAGCTTCTACTCGCGCGCCCCGCCTATGAGCCTGGGAATCCGGTAGAGATCGCCCTGCGCAAAGCGGACCCGCCCACGCTACGGTTAAACGACATTCCTTCCACCTGGCGCTCCGCCATTCTGCGGGCGCTGGATCCGCAACCGGAACGCCGCTTCCCCAGCGCGGGTGCTTTTGTCGAGGCCCTCACCCGTCCCCGGCAAAGCCGCCGCACTTGGCTGCTCGCCGGCACTGCGGCCGCCGTCGCAGCGTCCGCCGGCGCGGCCTACCTGGGCACCCGGGTTACGCCCGTCCCCGAAGCGGCGTTAGCCCTCGCCGGCCAGGGCCAGGATAGCCTGTTGTGCGGGATGGCTTTTCGGGCCATGAAGCAGTTCGAGCAAGCGCTATCGCTGGCGCCGGACATGCCGGGTACCCGGGCATGGCTCGCCTGGAGTTGGCTCCACCTTGACCAGTGAACGCGCGCGCACTCTTCTGCGAAACTCGCCGTCCGCGACGCCGGTCGATGCGGTAGTGAAGGCCCTGCTCGCGTTGGATGCCAAGGCTGCTCTTCGCGCTGCCGCCCCTCCACTGCTTGCTCCCGTCCTGCATTTTTATCTGGAAGACTCTCCATCGGCGGCGCAGGCCATCCGCCAAAGCTCGCCCTCTCTTGAAGTGGGCCTCGCCCGCGCCACCCGGCACGAGCATGATCTGAATAACGCGGGCTTCAATGCGGAGCGCACTGGACATGCCGAGCAAGGGTGGCAAATGAAGTTGCTGCTGGCCTCGTTCAAGCTTCCTCGCGCATCCGACCAGGACGCTTCACAAATCTTCCTGCAGATTCATCAGGCCGCGGAGAAGTTCGCGAACCCCGAAATGCTGATCCGCTGCCTCGGTCTCGAAAGTGCACGGGAATGGCTCACCGGGTCCGAAGCCCGCGCTGCCGAACTGGCTCTGGAAATCGAGACTTACGCCCAAAGTGCGCAAGCACCGTACCTCGCGGCCATCGTCCTCGCCGACTTGACGGACCGCCTCGACGGCGCGGGCCGTGCACTGGACGCGGATTTCTACGCTCAACGTGCGCACATCATCGGATACCCCGTCCAGGCGTTTGCTTCGTGTGGGCGTACGGGCATGTTCAACACCAGGGCCTTGAAACACGAAGGCGACGAACGGCGGTCGGCGCAATCACGCGATGATGCCCTCCGGCTGCTCGCCCGTAGCGGCAACCCCGCCCTCTACACCCGCTTGACTTCGGCCACCCCGTAGCGCGGACTTTCGCGGAATCACTACTAGCCCACAGCGGTAGCTGTGGGGTGCACTCCAGATCGGTTGGTCCAACCGGCGCAGGATCCCCTCCCTGACGGTCGGGGTTCGTTTGGACACTAATGACTTCAGCAACCTAACGAACCCCGACCGTAAGGGAGGGGATGATTTGG
>JANORH010000286.1:0-14670 GCA_031415215.1 Alphaproteobacteria bacterium
GCGGAGGCGGTGGGCATCGTAGCGCGCCAGCATGGCATAGCCGATCTGGCCAAACAGACCGGGTTGAACCGGCAAGGGCTCTATGTGGCCTTGAGCCAGGGCGGCAACCCAACGCTAAGCACCGTACTCAAGGTGCTGGCCGCGCTGGACCTGGTTCTGACTGTTCAGGTTCGCGAGGCGGCCTGAAGACCAACGCATTACGGCGTCATCACGTTGAGCACTGCCAGGGTCATGGCCGCCACCCCGGTGCGGATCGAGGGCTCGGGCGTGGGGGCGAAGCCCGGATTGTGGTTGGCGGACAGGGTCTCGCCCCGGGCGCGGGCGGCGGCGATCAGCTTCGGGTCGTAGCCACCGATACTGAAGAACAGCGACGGCACCCCGGCGATGATGAACTCCGAATAGTCCTCGCTGGCCGAACCGGGCGCCGGCGACAACACCGCCTTGTCGCCGAAAGCGGCCTTGAACACCGTCGCGGTGCGGGCCGTCAAGGCTGCGTCGTTCATCACTGCCAGGCCTCCGGATTCCAGCTGGATGTCCGGCGCCGGCGCCCCGGACATGGCGGCTACGGCATTGGCGGTGCGCCGGATCCCGTTCAGCAACACCTGGCGAACCCCGGCATCGAAGCTGCGGACCGTACCGCGCACTATGGCGGTGTCGGGGATGATGTTGCCGGCGCTGCCACTCTGGATCGAGCCGACGGTGATGACGCCAAACTGGGTCGCGTCCTTCTCCCGGCTGATCACGGTCTGGACGTCCATCGTGAACCGCGCCGCCTCGATCACCGGGTCGATGGTGACGTGAGGTGTCGAGCCGTGACCGCCCTTGCCCTTGAACGTGATGTCGAGGCTGTCGGAGTTCGAAGAGTTGACCCCCGGACGATAGAACACCATCCCGGCCGGCGCCGGACCCACATGCAGGGCGAAGCCCATGTCGGGTTTGCCGAACCGTTCGAACAGCTTGTCGGCCAGCATGGCCCGCGCGCCGCTGACGGTCTCTTCCGAGGGTTGGCCGATGAACATCAACGTCCCGCGCCACCGGGATTTCATGGCGATCAGGGCCTGCGCGGTTCCAACCCACGCAGCCATGTGGATGTCGTGGCCGCAGCTGTGGGCCACCGGCGAGGGCTTGCCATTCCAGGTGGCGACCGCCCGGCTGGCGTAGGACAGACCCGTCTTCTCCTCCATCGGCAGGCCGTCCATCTCGGTGCGCACCAGCACCGTCGGACCCTTGCCGTTGCGATAGATAGCGACAATGCCGGTCTTGCCGACGCCCTCGGTCACCTCGAAGCCGAGCGCCCGCATCTCCTTCGCCAGCTTCGCCGCGGTGGCGGTCTCCTGAAAGCCTAGTTCGGGGTGCTGGTGGATGTCCTTGTAGAGCGCGTCAAGCCGGGGATAGCCCTTGTCGAGCTCCGCCGCGATCGCAGCCTTGTCGGCGGCGACGCTGCCCGCTATGCCCGGGGACGCCGTCACCAGCAACAGAACGGCAGTCGCCACGCCAGTCATATATTTCAACATCGAATTACCCTTGGCCCACTGGCCCTCTAAATTTTGAACGCGCCGGTCTGGAGGCGCTCGAAGACCGATTTGGTGAGTTTCACATAGCCGCGTGTGGGGTCCTTGAAGTACATCGTCCCCTTGATCCGGTTGGGATCATAACCGTCGCTGACGAGATCGACCTTGCGGATCTTGAAGGTGCCGGTGGTGTCGAGGGTCGGCAGCAAGCGCACGAACAGCGGCTGGGCATAGGCGGGCATCTCGCGGGCCACGTGTTCGCCAAATGCTTTGACATCGAACGACCCATCCATGACCAGTGCCGCCATGCCCGCACGGCCGTCGGTCCCGTCGACATGCACGCCATAGACTGTGGCTTCGGCAACGCCCGGGAAGGCCAGTAGCTGCTCGGCCACCTCGCTGGTGGAGACGTTCTCACCCTTCCACCGATACGTCTCGCCGATGCGGTCAACGAAGTAGAAGTAGCCGTCGGCGTCGGTCTTCATCAGGTCGCCGGTGGCGAACCAGGCGTCGCCGCGCGCCAGCACGTTCTGCAAGATCTTGCTGTCGGACGCGGCCTTGTCGAGGTAGCCGGAATATTCGGCGCGCACGTCGCCGCCGATCCTGCCGATGCACTGGCCGACCTGACCGGGGCCACACTCGACGCAGAGGCCGTTTGTCCCGCGCACGACGGTTTCGGTTTCAAGATCATACTGGATGAGGCGAATGCTGAAGCGCGCCTTCAGCCACCTGGGCACCCGGCCGATCGCGCCTTCGCGACCGTCCCAGTTGAACAGACTGACGTTGCCTTCGGTGGAGCCGTAGAATTCCAGGATGTTCGGAATGCGGAACCGGCGTTTCAGGGTCGGCCAGACGTCGGGTCGCAGACCGTTACCGAAGGCGAGCCTGAGCTTGTGGCGCGTTTCGTCCGGGCCTTCCGGGTGGTTGACCAGATAGCGGCACAGCTCGCCGATATAGACGAACATGGTGCAACCTTCGTCGGTGATATCCTGCCAGAAGTGGCTGGCCGAGAACTTGCGCTTCAGGACCACCGAACCGCCGTTCAGCAGCGCCGCCCCCAGCGCGCAGAGCCCGCCCGTCGCGTGATAAAGCGGCAGGCAGACATAGATGCGGTCGGTCATTTTCGCCCCCGTCGCGCCGGCAAACCCGCGCATGTAGAGCTGGGCGCGCATGTGGGTGATCCGCGCGGCCTTTGGCAGGCCAGTGGTTCCCGAGGTGTAGATCAGCAGCGCCGTGTCCGCCGCCGTCATCCCGTCGCGTACGACACGGTCAGGGGGAAGTTGGCTGCAGCTTTTCAGCGCCTGGATCAGGTCACGCTGACCACCATGCGCGGGGCCGAGGATCCATTGGTGCATAGGCCGTTCCAACTGGCCGAGCACCGCCTCGAACACTGGCGAGGTATCGGCGTCCACAATCACCTGACCGGCGCCGCAGATGTTCAGGCAATGGGCCAGTGGGGTACCAACCAGCTGATTGTTGATCAGAGCCGTGACCACGCCGACCTTGCTGAGGCCGTACCAGATCGCGAAATATTCCAGCCGGTTGGGCATGAGCAGCGCCACCACCTGGCCACGCCGCAGATTCTGGCTCTTGGCCCAGTGGGCATAGCGGTTGGCGATACCGTCCAGCTCGCCATAGGTGACAGTGCGGCCCTCAAAGGTCATGGCCGGGCGATTGCGGTGCAGCTCGACGGCGGCCTGGATGTCGTCACAGACCAGGTTATCGCTGTCGCGAGCGATGGTCTTCACCCGCCTCAGGGTGCGGTTCAGCCCCTTCCAGAACCGCCAGTCACGCCTGAGCCTGGCCTGGAACTGCATTCCGATCTCCCTGATGGATGACGAGATTGACGAGTGCCGGTCGCTGCGGTCAAGGACGCCTTCGGCGAAAAGGTGCGCACGCCCAAGCCCTGAGCCCAGCCGACCTCAAATGAGATCCCGAAGCCATGCCACCAGGGGCGCGTCCGCCGGGGGCATGGGGTACTTGTCCATGGCGTTGGGTTTCACCCAGGCTAGCGCCTTGTGCTCGCGAGCGACAATCATCCCCTCCCAGCGCCGGATGAGATAGAGCGGCATCAGCAGGTGGAAACCCTCGTATTCGTGGCTGGCGAACACGAAGGGAGCCAGGCAGCTCTTCGTCACCGTGATGCCCAGTTCCTCGGCCAACTCGCGGATCAGGCACGCGTCCGGCGTCTCGCCCGCCTCTACCTTGCCCCCCGGAAACTCCCAGAGCCCGGCCAGCGCTTTGCCCTCCGGCCGCTGACAGATCAGCACCCGACCGTCGGTATCGACCAGAGCGGCTGCGGCCACGAGGAGGAGGGGTTTCACTTTGCAGCCAGCGGCAGGAACGGCGCACGTCGCGATGATGAGGCGGCGGGGGCATCGGCCTTTCCCCACTGATAGGCATCGCCCAGCTCGCGGAAGATCTCCGCCACCAGCCGCCCACCACCGTCTCCATTAGTCATGATCACCGCACCCTGACGGGTTCCATCCAGAAAGGCGAACGAGTCGCACCGGAAGCCGAAATTGCTGCCGCCATGCTCGAAGGTCGGACGTCCGCCGCGCCGTCCGGTCACCACACCCAGACCATACCCGCTGTGCACTGGTGTCATCATGAGCTGCGCCGTCGATTGGCGCAGCAGACCCCCGGAGCGACCCAGATAGGCGTTCTGCAGCCCGATCAGAAAACGACCGTAGTCGGACGGCGTGGTCCAGAGGCCTGCCGCCGCATATTCCGGATAGGTGTTGCGTCCGCCCGCAATGGTCGCGCCTTTTGCGTCGTGGCCGCTGGCAGCCTTATGGTGCCCGGACAGGGGCTGGTCGAAGTTTGACCGGCGCATGCCCGCAGGTCGCAGGATCGTTTTCTCCATCAAGGCGGGATAGGGCTCATCCCCTGCGTCGATCATCAGCAGTTGCGCGACGGTATAGCCGCCGCCGGAGTAGGCATACGCTCCGCCGGGCACCTCGAACGACCTGACAGCCGGTGTCCCGGCGGGTGGTAACCCGTCGAGGATCTGGATCACGGTCGGGACCGGCTTGTCGGCGCGATACCCCGGAAAACCGCCTACGGTCAGGCCAGCCGTATGGCTGAGCAATCGGCGCAACGTCACTTTCTCAACGCTCGTGAAGGTGCTGGACGGCACGCGCCAGGTTTTCAGCCGCTGATTGACGTCCTCGTCCAGGTCCAGGCGACCCAGCTCCACCAGCCGCAATGCGCCTGCAGCGGCGACCACCTTGCTCATGGACGCCGCCTGGAACAGCGTGTCGGGCGATACTGGCCGACCCTGGCCTGCCTCTGTAACCCCGTAGGTCCGGACCCACTTCACCCGCCCGTCTTCAATGAACGCGATTGAGACGCCTGGTACTTTCAGCTCCGCCATGCGTGCGGCCAGGGTGGTCTCGGCGGGACTTTGCGTCACGGGGAGTGACAGCCTGAGGCGGCTCTCAACTGCAGCTATTGCCGCTCGGTCCCTGGCGGACGTTGCCGCCGACGCGACGCCAGCAAAGGTAAATGCCGCGACCACCGCGATTAACAGAACCCGCATTTCTTCTCCAATTTGCCCGGAACCGGTTTTCCCGACGCCAGGACACTTGCGCAAGCCACAGACACATCGTTTTAACGCGATGCTGAACACGTGGCGGCAAATTGCATACCTCTCGCTCTTTTTAGTTGCAACTAATTCGCATTCGCGAATAGGAGTGGAACCTGATCAAGCCAGGATGAACTGATGAAATTTCAACGCGCCGACCGTCACGCCCTACGTGAACTGATGATGGCCCGCGTTAGTGTGTTGGTGCTTGCGTCAATGACGCTTGGTCAGGCGGCCCTGGCCGCCGAGAGAATCCAGACCGCTGCCGTGGAGGAGGTGGTGGTCACCGCAGCACGCACGATCCTGCCGCCTAGCGCGCTGCCGATGACCGTCGATGTGGTGGACGCGACGTCCCTGGCCGAGCAGGTCACGATCTCAGGCTCGATCATCGACGCGATCTCGACGCTATCGCCATCCTTCTCGCCGTCGCGGCAGAAGCTGAGCGGTGCTGGCGAGACGCTGCGGGGCCGCTCGCCGCTGTTCGCCATCAATGGCATCCCGCAGTCGACACCGATCCGTGACGGCTCTCGCGACGGTTACACAATCGACGCCTTCTTCATCGACCGGGTCGAACTGATCTACGGCTCCAATGCGCTGCAGGGTATCGGGGCCACCGGCGGGGTGGTGAACCAGGTGACGGTTGGCGCGCCGGCGACCGACGGGGCCACCGGCCGTCTGCTGCTCCAGGCCGGCGACGACCTAGCATTCAAGGGAGACAGCCTGGGCGGCAAGGCCGCGGCGCTATTGGGCTACAAGGCCGGCGACTTCGACGCCACCGTGGGTGCAGCCTATGAGGTGCGCGGTGCCTTCTACGACGGTGACGGTCGCCGGATCGGCGTTGACGGCATCCAGGGCGAAATCCAGGACTCCAGGACACTGTCCTTGTTCAGCCGCTTTGGCTTGCAGGTCAGCGAGACCGCTCGCCTGGACCTGATCGCCAACCGTTTCGAACTGAAGGGCGACGGCGACTACCTGGCAGTTGCCGGCAATCGCATCACCGGGCTTCCAGCCAGCAGCATTCGCGGCAAGCAGCCTGGCATCCCGCCAGCGAACCGGGTGGAAACCCTGGCCATATCCTATACCGACACCGATCTGGTCGGCGGCAACCTGGTGAGCCAGGTGTTCTTCAACCGCTCGCGCGACACCTTCGGCGGCGTCCGGGACGTCACCTTCCAGGACGTCCGCATCGCCCCGCTGGGGACGCTATTCGACCAATCCTCAAACCGGTCTCGCAAGCTTGGTGCGCGGGCGAGCTATGAGCGCGCGATTCCCGGGATCGAAGGCCTGACCTCCACGATCGGTCTCGACACCCTGACCGACCGGACCCAACAGGTGCTGGTCCAAACCAGTCGCGTGTGGGTGCCGCCCACAACCTTTCGCAGCATCGCGCCTTTCGCACAGGCCAACTTCGCCCTGTTCGACGGAAAACTGCGGCTGGCAGGCGGTCTTCGCTACGAGAACGTCGGACTGAAGGTCGGAGATTTTACGACGCTGGCCTTCTACGGCTCGCGCCGGGTCGGCGGCGGCAGCCCCGAATTCAAGGCGACCCTGGTAAACGGCGGTGCCGTGCTCGAGCCCACAAAGGGCGTGCGCCTCTATACCAGTTACGCCGAGGGCTACACCGTGCCGGACGTGGGCCGGATCCTTCGCGCCATCGCCCGTGATGGCGTCGATGTGGACACCTTTCTCGATATCAGTCCGGTGATTTCCAACAACCGCGAGATCGGTGCGGAGTTCAAAGCCGGGCCGTTAGAAGGTGCCGTCGCCTACTTCTGGTCGTCGTCGAAACTGGGTTCACTGTTGGTACTGAACAACGGAATATTCGACGTCCAGCGCCAGCGGGTCGAAATCGAGGGGCTGGAGATCAACGCCACGTTTCACACACCGATCCCGGGGCTGGACCTGTCGGCCGGGTACGCGGCGCTGGACGGTCGGTCCGACACCAACGCCGATGGCAAGGTCGATCTGGATCTGAATGGTGCCAACATCTCACCAGACCGGTTGAACCTGGCGGCAAGCTATCGTCAGGGCCGCGTCAGCGCACGGTTCCAGGTCCAGTCCTATATGTCACGTACCTTCAAGGGCGCCTCCGACCCGCGTGACAGCTTCGAGGGATACACATTGGCCGACGCGTTCGTGCGCTACGAGATTGCGAAGGGAGCGCTGACGCTTGGGGTTCAGAACCTGTTTGATCGCCAGTACGTCAGTTACGCCTCCGACACCGCCAACCCGACCGACAGCCTGCGCTTTTTCGCCGGACGCGGCCGCACCGCGACCCTGGGCTGGGATTACCGCTTCTGATGTCATGGTTGCGTCTGGCGCACCGCTGGCTGGGTGGGTTGATCGGCCTGTTGCTGGCCGTACTCGGCCTGACGGGCACGCTGTTATTGCACAAGGATGCATACCTGCGGGCGACGTTGCCGCACGCCGCAGATGTCCAGGTGCGGGACACCGCTACCGTGGTCGCGGCTTTGACGCGGATCTTCGCGGAAACGGCCGACCGACCGCGCTCTGTCTTGCTGGCCAGCGAGCGCCTGGGCGTGCACCGTCTGTACTATGGCCCTGGCGAGGCCGGTGCCTACGCGAACCAGTCGGGCCAGGTCGTCGAGCGCTGGACCTCGATCTGGCAGCGGCCCGAGGTGTGGATCCTCGATCTGCACCACCACCTGCTATCCGGCGACACCGGTGAGTTGATCGCCGGTGTCGCCGCCCTGATCGGCCTGGGGTTTGTGATCACCGGGGTGATTCTGTGGTGGCCGAGCCGGCGGCTGTTTAGATTCACGTTTTGGCCCAGGCGGATGAACCGGACCAGCATCGTACATCACCATCGCGACCTCGGAGTCGTCGTCGCCCCCCTGCTGGTCCTGTCGCTGCTGACCGGCGCGACCATGAATTTCGATTGGCTGGCGGGCTTCCTGGTGTCGGGGCTATCGACCCCGACCGAGATGGACGCCGCTCGCGCCCCGCCGAAAGCGCAGGGCGGCAGCGTGGCGGCGCAGATTGATTGGCCGGTGCTGGTTCACGCCGCCAGGGCACGTTATCCGGACGCCGAACTTCGCCTTGTAGCCTTGCCGGCCAAGCCCGGCGGTTTGATCACCGTCCGAATGCGTCAGCAGGCGGAATGGCTGCCCAACGGTCGCACCATGCTGTGGTTCGACCCTGCCAACGGCCGAATGGTAGCCCATCGCAACGCACAAACTCTGCCTCTCGGACTGCGCGTGGCGAATGTCGAATTCCCTCTGCATGCAGGCAAGATCGGCGGCCTCGCCTATCGTTTGCTGATGACCGCCTCAGGCCTGAGCCTGACGATGCTCGGGACGCTGACCGTGATGAGCTTCTGGGGAAACCCTCTGGGACGACCGAAGCGGGTGAAACGTTGAGGTCGCGACCGCGACGCCAACAGTGGCTTGTCCAGAGGCGAATGTGGCCTGGCCGCCGATGACCAATCCCACCGCGTGGGTTGACATTAACGGCGATAACCCCGATGTGCAGCCTGCGGCTCATCATGAGACGCTAGCGACGCTCCAGCCGCGTGGGGTCCATCTGGACCCAGCCTGTCGAGCGCAGTGAGAACTTCTCATAGATTCGCCCATCACGCGGGGCGCTTCCCCAAAGACCGCGCCGCCCGCGCCCCTCGGACAAACCGACGGGCCGACGCCGCGCACACGCGAAAGACTACCCATTGACTCAATTCACTGACCTTGGCCTCGCCAAGCCGCTGCTCAAGGCGCTGGCTGACGAAGGCTATGACACACCGACACCGATCCAGGCGCAGGCCATTCCCGGCGTGATGTCCGGCCGCGACCTGCTGGGCATCGCCCAGACCGGTACCGGCAAGACCGCCGCCTTTGCGCTGCCCATCCTCCACCGCCTGGCCGAGAACAAGAAGGCCGCACCGCGCCGCAGCGCGCGCGTTCTGGTCCTCGCCCCAACCCGCGAGTTGGCGACGCAAATCGGCGAGAGCTTCAAGACCTACGGCAAGCACCTGGGTGTTTCCGTCGCCGTTGTGTTCGGCGG
The DNA here is from genome assembly GCA_031415215.1 of Alphaproteobacteria bacterium. Lineage (GTDB taxonomy): Bacteria > Pseudomonadota > Alphaproteobacteria > Caulobacterales > Caulobacteraceae > Phenylobacterium. Next base: position 9,115 of record JANORH010000286.1, read on the forward strand.
CGTGAAGTACGGCGGCCAGATGCGCGCCCTGGCCCCCGGCATTGACGTGCTGGTGGCCACGCCCGGTCGCCTGTTGGACCACCTGGGCGAGAAGACCATCACGCTGGAAGGCGTGGAAATCCTGGTCCTCGACGAGGCCGATCAGATGCTGGACATGGGCTTCATCGTGCCCATCCGGAAGATCGTAAAGTTCCTGCCCAAGGCCCCGCGCCAGAACCTGTTCTTCTCGGCCACCATGCCGGGCGAAATCGAGAAGCTGTCGGGCGAAATCCTCAACCCCAACCCGCTCAAGGTCGCGGTCACCCCGCAGGCCACAACGGTGGAACGCGTCAACCAGCGCGTGGTGTTCGTGGAGCAGTCGCGCAAGCGCGCCCTGCTGGGCGAGCTGTTTGACGACGCCGCCTTCAAGCGGGTGATCGTCTTCACCCGCACCAAGCGCGGCGCAGACCGCGTGGCCAAGGGCCTGGAGCAGACCGGCGTCGACGCTGCCGCCATCCACGGCGACAAGAGCCAGGGGCAACGCGAGCGCGCTTTGGCTGACTTCAAGGCCGGCAAGGTCCGCGTGCTGGTGGCCACCGATATCGCCGCGCGCGGCATCGACATCGACGCCGTAAGCCACGTGGTGCAGTACGACCTGCCCAACGTGCCGGAAGCCTATGTCCACCGGATCGGGCGCACCGCCAGGGCCGGCGCAGACGGTTCCGCGGTCGCCTTCTGTTCGGATGACGAACGCAACCTGCTGAAGGACATCGAGAAAGTCAGCCGCCAGCGGATCCCCTCGTTTGATCGCCGCAACGACCGCCACCTCGGCGCCGTGACGGCGGCCATGCCCGACCCGGGCGGCAGGCCCGAACGCGCCGACACTCGTGGCGGTGCCCGGGGCCAGAATGCCCCCAAGCGCAACCGCAATCATTCCAGCGGCGGCGCGGGCCGTGCCGAAGGCGCATCCAGCGACAAGCCGGCCTTCAAGGGTCCAAGCCGTGATAGCCGTGGTCGCGGCGGCGGTGCAGGCCGTGGCGGTGGTCATGGCGGCGGTGGTCGTACAGGATCGGCAGCCAGTTCCGGCGGTGGCTCCACCGGGGTCTGGTCGAACCGCTAACCACGGCTATGGACGAGGGGGCGAGGCGGGCGTCTGATCGCCAGCTTCGTTCCTGATTCCACATCATGCTGCTCCGCACCGTCTCAGCCCAGATCCTCTCCGTCGTCCGACGCTGGCCGATCGTCCATTGGCCGGTGCATCAGGTGGCGCGCCTGATCATCAGGACCGGCTGGGGTGAGAAGTACGTCCGCGAGGTACTGGGCCCCGATGCCCAGACCGACGCGGCGTATCGCGACTGGATTCTGGCGCACGATACCCTGACCGAGGCGGATCGCGCGGGCATCGCCGAACATGTCGCACGCATGTTGAATCCGCCGAAGATTTCGGTGGTGATGGCGGCGTATGCGACGCCTGCGGCCCTGATCCGCGCGGCTATCGCATCTGTCCAGGCCCAACTCTATCCGCATTGGGAACTGTGCATCGCCGACGACGGTTCGCCCGGCGAGGCACTGTGGCGAGTTCTTGAAGATTGCGCCCGCAAAGACCGCCGCATCCGGGTCATTCGACGTCCCGAAAACGGGCAGATCACAGCCGCGACCAACTCAGCCCTGGCGCTGGCGACCGGCGACTTCGTGGCGTTTATGGATCACGACGACCTCCTGACGGAGCATGCGCTCTATCTCGTGGCCGCAACGGTGGAGCAGCATCCGGACGCCAGCCTGATCTATTCTGACGAAGACAAGATCGACGAGCGCGGTCTCCGCTCCCAACCGTATTTCAAGACCGGGTGGAATGCCGAGTTGATGCTGGGCCAGAACATGGTCAACCATCTGGCGGTCTACCGCCGCAGCCTGATCGAGGATCTGGGTGGACTGCGCGAGGGGTTCGAGGGTGCCCAGGATCACGACCTTGCGCTGCGAGCCGCCGAGCGCGTCGGGCCGGACCGGATCCGCCACATCCCCTGGGTCCTCTATCACTGGCGCTGGCGAGGCCGACAGGGGTCGTTCTCGCGTCGCCAGGCAGAGGCCTGCGCCGACGCCGCCCGCCGCGCGGTCGGCGCTCATCTGATCCTCACTGACCAGGATGGTGCCACCGTTTCCAACCAGCCGGGTGCCGCCCGATGGTTGCGGGTGCACCGCGCCCTGCCCTCACCGCCGCCGTTGGTCTCGATCATCGTCCCGACCCGAGACCGCCTCGACCTGCTGGCACGCTGCGCCGAGGGCGTGCTGCACGGTACGGACTATGGTCAGCTGGAACTGATCATCGTCGACAACGGCAGCGTCGAACCCGAGACCCTGGCGCACTTTGATATGCTGGTGGCCGATCCCCGCGTGCGCCTCCTGCCCGCACCCGGCCCCTTCAACTTCTCAGCCCTGATGAATCGCGCGGTCGCCGAGGCCAGGGGCGAGATCATCCTGCTGCTCAACAACGACATCAGCATGATCGGGCCGGACTGGTTGTCCGAAATGGTCAGCCATGCCGTTCGCCCCAGCGTCGGCGCGGTCGGCGCGCGGCTTCTTTACCCGGATGGCACCATCCAGCATGCCGGCGTCGTGTTGGGCACCGGCGGCGTCGCCGGACATCTGCACGTCGGTGCTCCGGGCGAGTATTCCGGCTATCAAGGCCATCTGAGGCTCACCCGCAATGTCTCGGCGGTGACCGCTGCCTGTCTGGCGTTGCGGCGTACGGTCTGGGACGAGGTAGGCGGTATGGATGCCGAAAACCTGACCATCGCCTTTAACGATGTGGACCTTTGCCTGAAAATTCGCGGCCGGGGCTACGACATCATCTGGACGCCATTCGCCGAACTCTACCACCACGAGAGCGCCAGCCGAGGCCTTGATCTGGAACCCGCCGCCGCCGCCCGCTTCCAGGGCGAGATCGCCACCATGCGCGCGCGCTGGGGCGACGTGCTGGACAACGACCCCTTCTACGGCCCGGTTTTTGACATGCGATTCACCAACTACAGACCCGCTGATTTGCCCAAGCGTCTGGCACCGTGGCTGAAGCCCGCCGCCACCGAACCGGGCCCGTCCCGCGAAGGCCACAAGCAGGGTATCTGAAGCTGGTACGCTCTACGGCGTGTAGCTCACCGCCATTCCGGCCCGAACGTCCTGCTGCACGCCGTACTGGGGGAAGGGATAGCGGAAACCGTTCTTCGACAGTGCGCGCATGCCGGTGATGGCCTTCAGCAGGTGTTCCGGCGGCGTGGCCATCAGCATTTCGTCGTCCAGCACGCCGCCATAGCGGCGCTCGGCGAAGCAGGGGATCGACAGGCTGGGGGTGCGCGTGGTCAGCGCCCGGCCCCAGCTGTCGGCACACGCGCTCTCGCCCACCACGCCCCAGTCGAACTTCTTGTAGCCTGACCATTGCAGGCCGTTGATGAAGTACATCATGGCGCCCGGTGTCGCGTAGAACAGCGCGATGTCCGGATCCTTGAGCTTGCCGGAGGCCAGCGGCCCCACAGCCAGCGCGTCGTACTGGCCATCGGGCACGCAGTGCATCGCCGACTGGTGGGCCGTCGCGTCCTCAACGGTATCGAACCAGACCCCGGTCATGTGCTGGCCTGACTGCCAGGCCGGCGTCTTGGCATTGCCCAGACCGACCACCGCACGGCACTGGGCGCCCACCAGATCATCGGCGGTGATCCCCACCGTCCAGCCCAGCCGCGAGGCCTGGCCCACCACCTGATCCAGGGTATGCACATGCTGGGGTCGGCGGATGCGCGGGATCGCCTCCATCTCGGCCCGGTCGGTGAACATCTTCATGCCGAAGGGGATCGAGCGCAGTTTCAGCAACTGCTCCAGATCGGCGACAATGGCTGTCCAGTCGTGGTCCATGATCTTTGTCTCCATCGTGCTTGCCCCCACGCTGCGGCCAGAGATGGCGCGATGCAAGCGGTCAGCGCAACACAAGGGGTCGGCGTTTGAGCCTCCGGCGGCTATGGAGAGCTCATGAACCCCTGGATCCACCTCGACACGGCGCAAATTCCTGGCGGCGGTGAGCTGAAGCTCATGCAGCGGGGGCAGGACTTTTCGATCATGTCCGGCACGATCGAGCTGATGAACAGCCGCCTCTCGGGCTCGGAGATCGCCCTGGCCAACCTGGCCTGGGCCAAGATCAAGGATCGCAAGGCGCCGCGCATGCTGATCGGCGGCCTGGGCATGGGGTTCACCCTGCGCGCGGCCCTCACCGACCTGCCCAGGGATGCCAGCATCACTGTGGCCGAACTGGTGCCGCAGGTGATTACCTGGGCCAAGGGGCCGCTGGCCCATCTGTACAATGGCGCGCTGGGCGACAAGCGCGTGATCTTGCGTCAGGCCGACGTCGCCCAGCTGCTGGCCGACGCCAATCCGCCCTATGACGCCATCCTGATGGATACCGACAACGGCCCCGACGGCCTGAACCGCGACGCAAACGACAGCCTCTATTCCGTCAACGGCCTGGCCACGATGCGCAAGGCTGTGAAGCACGGCGGCGTGCTGGCGGTCTGGTCCGCAGGCCCCGACCAGCCTTTCGCCGGGCGTATGCGGCGGGCAGGTTTCGCCGTGGAAGAGGTGCAGGTTCGCGCCAGCCCCTCGGGCAAAGGGGCCCGGCACATCATCTGGGTGGGCGTCGCGCGATAGAAACCGTAAGCTATCCCGAACATCCGGGGGACGCCATGACCACGACCGCACCGCGCCGCGCGCGCTCCATCGCCGAGTTCAACGAAACTGCGGGCAAGGTCTTCGTGCCACAGGAAATCGGCGCCTCGATCGCGTCTTGGCGCCCGCGACCTACCGACGTCGTCATCTCGCCTTACGCCAAGTGCGGCACCACCTGGCTGCAGCAGATCTTCCACACCCTGCGCACGCGTGGTGACATGGACTTCGATGATATCTCTCGCGTGGTGCCCTGGATCGAGCTGACGATCGCGGTCGACATAGACATCGAAGCTCCGCAGCGGGCCGAACCGCGCGGCTTCAAGAGCCATCTGGCCTATGACGCCCTGCCCCCCGGCGCGAAGGGCATCGTCAGCTTCCGCGACCCCCGTGATGCCCTGGTCTCGATGTACCGGTTCATGGAGGGTTGGTTCATCGAACCGGGAACCGTGTCGATCACCGACTTCGCTGACAACTGGATCGGCCGTGACCCCGCCCGCTCCTACTGGGGCCATCTGCTGAGCTGGTGGCACGTCCGCCACGACCCCGCCGTGCTGGCCATGTCCTACGAGCAGATGATCGCCGAGCCTGAAGCCAGCATCCGCCGGGTCGCGGCGTTCTGCGACATCGCGCTGGATAACGACCTGCTGGCGCTGGCTCTGGAGCGGTCCTCCATGAGCTACATGCTGGCCCACAAGGACCGCTTCGACGACGCCATGAACCGCAAGGCTTCGGAGATCCGTTGCAACCTGCCGCCCGGCAGCGACTCGTCGAAAGTTCGCCAGCGCAGCGTCGGCGGCCACAAGGCCGAATTGACCCCGGAAATCAACACCAAACTTGACGCCCGCAGGCGTGAGCTCGTCACGCCGGTCACGG
>JANORH010000287.1:0-5561 GCA_031415215.1 Alphaproteobacteria bacterium
GCCGCCACCGCCACCCCTACCGGAAAGACCGTTGCCGCCTCGCCCTTGATCGACCGCACTCCGGTGGGCCCATCGCTCATCCTCAGCGACGGGATCCCCAACCGCTCGATCCCATGCAGCCCAAACGAACTCGCCCCCGCCAACAGCGTGACCTTCTCCGCCAGCGTCAGCCGGCCCATCAGATCCGCGACCCGCGCGTCCAGCGCCACCGCCGTATCCAGATAAATCGTGGTCACAGTGTTTCCCCTCTATCGCCTTGCCTCACCTGCAAAGCGGGGGAGGGGAACCGCGCACCGAAGAGGGCGTGGTGGAGGGGGCGAGGTCAAGCTCAGCACCCGGTTCCGCCCCTTCCACCACGCTCTGCGGACGCGGTCCCCCTTCCCCGAAATCGGGGAAGGCAAGGCATCAACCCTACCGCCGCCCGCCCTTTGCCGGACCCGCCCCCTGGACCAGCGTCCTTCGCAAATCCCCCAGCGCCACCTTCCCGTCGCCGTCGACATCCAGCACACCAAACCGCCGATCCGTCGCCGCCCGAAACTCGACCGCACTGACGCTGTACGAAAAATCCGTATCGGCCCCGCGGATCGGATGCGGCTCGTTGATCACGCTGTACGGCCCCGCCCCCTGCCGCGAGGTGTTGAGCTCATTGCGCCCCAGCACCGCCCGCCGGTCACGCGGCCCCCCGCCGCCTCCCGCTGTCCGGGTGATCTCCGGCACCAGGTCTTCTTCCCAGCGGGTGACCTCCGGCATATCGATCTGGCCATCAGCATTGGCGTCCAGCACCACGAACCAGGCCTGCGCATCCACCCGCAGCTCGTCGCGCGTCAGCACCCCGTCTCGGTCCTTGTCCGCCTCGGCGAACCAGTCCGCCACGGGATAGGGCCTGCCCGGCACCGCCCGAAACGGCTTGCCGGCCGGGCTGATGAACAGCTGCGCGCGCGGGACGGCTGGACCGTCCTGCGGCTCGTCGTCGTCAAACCCCGATGGCTGCCCGCCAACGCAACTCGCGCACGCCAGCGCCAGCGCCACCACCACGATCCCGTTTCTGATGCTCATGCCCAACCTTAGCGCCAGATCGGGATCCAACGCCCTCAGTATTTCCCGAACCGCACCTCATCACTGCCCACCGGCAGGTCGATGGTCATGCCGTCCGCCGCCAGCCGCCAGTCCAGCTTGCCACCGTCATCCATGCCCTTGGTGAAGGCCTCCGGGGTATAGAACGCCAGACCCGCCTGCGTCAGGTGGCTCAGCACCAGTGCCTTCACCCCTGCCGCCCGTGCCAGGTCCGCCGCCTCAACCGGTGTCGTGTGGTAGGTCAGCGTGTCGGTCATCAGCGAGCTCATCCGGGCATTGCCCAGTGCCGCCAGACCCGCTGCCATCTGCCGCGTCATACCGGCGTTCTGGGCCTCGTGGATCATCACGTCGGCCCCCTTCGAGGCCGTGGCAAGCGGCGGCCAGGGCCGGGTGTCGCCGCTGATCACCACCGAGCGGCCCTTATAGTCAAACCGATAGGCAAAGGCCGGCGAGATCGGTTCGTGGTCCACCCGGATCGCCGTCACCGTCAGATCGCCGTCCTTCCACGCCTGCACGCTCGCTGCGGCGGCAGGGATTGTCACCACCTTCGCCTTCAGCGTGCTGGCGGGGATATCGAACTTGAACGCCCCGTGGTCGTGGTGCGCCTTGCGAAATTCATGGTCGTTCTCGTAGGCGAGATTCAGGCCAGCAGCCAGCTTGTCCACCCCCGCCGGCCCCACCACGGCCAGCGGTGCAGGGCGTCCCCCCACCCAGCTCTGCAGATTGAACTCGCCCAGATCGCCGATGTGGTCGGAATGCAGATGGGTGACAAACACCGCCTTGGCTGTGGCCAGCGGCACCCGCCACAGCATCAGGTTCTCGGTCGCCTCCGGCCCGATATCCACCAGATAGAGCGAACCCCCCGCCTGGATCGCCGTACACGGCTTGGCCCGGCCCACCACCGGCAACGGCCCTGACGTACCGCAGAAGATGACCTTCAGGCTGTCTGGTGCCCCGGCCTGCGCCAGTCCTTGCGCGGGCAGGGCCAGAAGTGTCAGCATCGCCAGCGCCAGGGCGGCGCGACCGAGCCAGCGGGTCGGGGTCATGTCCGTTTCCTTATCGTTGTCGCGACGCTGCGCGGATATTGTGACACGATGCATGCTACAACTTTTTCCAAGGCCACGGCGAGGGCCAATCGGGAGGCGCGCACATGACGCTCAGCTACGATCTCTACTGGTCCTTCCGGTCCCCCTATTCCTACATGGTCGCCCCGCGCCTTCTGGCGCTCGACACCGCCTATGACGCCGCCTGCAACGTCCGCGTCGTCTATCCGCTGGCCGTCCGCACGCCCGAGTTCTTCGAAAACCGCGACCCGCTGTGGTTCTCCTATCTGCTGAAGGACGTGTTCCGAGAGGCCGCATACCTGGGCCTGCCGTTCCGCTGGCCGCGGCCAGACCCGGTGCAACAGGCGCCCGACGTCGGCTACAGGATGGAGCAGCCTTACATCCATCGCCTCAGCCACCTGGGCGTCGCCGCCACCGAGCGGGGCAGGGGCCTGGCCTTCCTTACCGAGGTCAGCCGCACCCTCTGGAGCGGCGAGGTCGACAACTGGCACGAGGGCGACCACCTGGCCCGCGCCACCGAACGCGCCGGCCTCGACTACGCCGACCTCAGCGCCGCCGTCGACACCAACCCCGACCACCACCGCGCCATCGTCGAGGAAAACCAGATCGCCCAGCGCACCGCCGGACACTGGGGCGTGCCCATGATGGTGTTCGGCGACGAACCCTTCTTCGGCCAGGACCGCTTCGACCAGCTGAAATGGCGCATGGAGCAGGCGGGGCTGGTGCGGCGAACCTAACCATGCCCGGCGGCTATACAGATCGTCCGGCGCTGTCCCCGCGCATTTCGCCCTGCCGATAGCGTGCGATCCGCCGGTATGCGACGGTTGCCCGATGCCTGCCCCCGAAGGACGCCGAGGTGCGATGACCAGGACTGATGGCCTCACCGCCGAACCCGCACTGAACTCGGACAACGTGCTCAGGTTCGGCGCACAGGTGTTTCGTGAACGCGGAACTGGCGACACAACCCTGGCCCACGTGGCCGCGCGGCTGGGTGTGCCGTGCGCCGAATTGTCCGCCTGCTTCGCCACCAAAGACCTTCTGGCCCAGGCGATCTGTGCCGAGGCCCTGCGGATCCTGAAGAGCGCTGATACTCAAGCCTGGACCGGCTATGGAGCCGGCATGCGCAAGTCGCTGGCCGCCGCCCGGTCGTTCCCGGATGGCTATATCGTGTTGGTGCGTGATGCCGCGTCCATGCCGGCCTGCCAGTCGAGTTGGCTGGCGCTGCGCAAACGCTCGGCCCGGCGGCTACAGAGCTTGGTCTGGCACCCCGGCAATCCACCTGCCGATAGCGCCCGTTCACCACTGAACGAGGTCGCGCTGGAGCCGATGATAAACTTCAACATCACCGCCATCCGTCAGTGGATCGAGACCGGCGACCCGGCAAAGGACGACCTCTTCCTGCGCTGGTGCGGACAGATGATGCGCGACTGGCGGCACAATACCTGCGAGCTTCTCAACCTCGATACGCCCGAACAGGACTGGCCCTTCGATACCGAGGGTCCGTCCTTGCCAAGGCGGTCCAGACCGCCAGAGCCCTGAGCATGACTGAGTTTACCCGTCGTGCCGCGGTGGCCAGCGTGGGTGCCACCGTCGTCACGCCAGTCCTGGCCGAAGACCCGGCCATCCGTGTCCGACGGCTCGTCGACCGTCCGATCATCGCCCCCGGCATGGACGCGCGCATGGGCACCAATATCGAGGGGCCATCCCTGATCCGCGCGCCGGACTGGCTGCCCGGCAGGCTGGGCCGCTACTACCTCTATTTCGCCGACCACAAGGGCGACTACATCCGACTGGCCTATGCTGACCGCCTCACGGGCCCGTGGAAAGTTCACGCGCCGGGATCGCTCCAGCTCAGCCAGTCCGGCCTCCCGACCCGGGCACCACCCGTTCCGACCGACGCCAAGGCCAGGCTGGCGGTCACCGGCGCGGCCAACCGGGCGCCGCCCGGCACGCCCGGCATCCCCACCCTGATGGACGACGCGACCCTGCCGCACATCGCCTCGCCCGATGTCCACGTGGACGAGGCCGGTCAGCGGATCATCATGTACTACCACGGCCTTGAGGCGTTCGGTGTCCAGCGCTCGCGGGTGGCGGTGTCGCGTGACGGGATCGACTTCCGCAATGTCGCTGACCCGCTGGGTTCCTCCTACATGCGGGTCTTCCGCCATGACGGATATTACTACGCCATGGCCATGCCGGGGCTGTTCTCGCGCTCGCGTGACGGGTTCACGGATTTCGAGGCGGGCCCCCGGTTGTTCGGCCCAGATCAGCGCCACAGCGCGCTGCTGAAGCGCGGCGACCAGCTCCACGTCTTCTGGACGCGCGTGGGGGACGCGCCCGAACGGATCTACGTCTCCACGATCCGCCTGGTCCCCGACTGGATGACCTGGACCGCCAGCGCGCCCGTCGAGGTGTTGCGCCCCGAACGCCGCTGGGAAGGCGCCGGCCTGCCGCTGGGCCCCTCGTATCGCAGCGCCGTCAACCACCCCGTCAATCAGTTGCGCGACCCCGCAATCTACGAGGAGGCCGGTCGCACCTTTCTGATCTATGCGGTGAAGGGCGAAGGCGGCCTCGGCATCGCCGAACTCACCTTCTGACGTCGGCCCTCAGAACCGCGCCTTGACCTCAACGGTCAGGGTTCGCGGTTCGTTGAGCGTGCAGCGCAGCAGGGTGCCCCCCGTGGCGGGGCTATTGACGCCCAGAGCCGCATTGCTCGGCTGGTTGAAGATGCCCAGGCAGAGCGCCTTGTTGCTCAGGTTCTGCCCCACCAGAGCCAGCTCCCATCGCTCGCCCGGCCCACGGATCGCGATCCGCCCGGCATAGAGTTCATACCCCGCCTGGCTGGCATCGGGATTGTTGTCGCCGGAGGCACTGAGGTTTAGCCGGGTCGTCAGGCTCATGTCGAAGCGCGCCAGCCAGGTCATGTTCGAGCCCAGCTGCCCGATGTACTGGGCCGACGCCGCGCCCTGCCATTTCGGCGAATAGGGCAGTCGCTCGCCAGTCAGGTCCTGCGGCACTGTAAAGGCCGGCAGCGGTGGGCCGCCTTTGAATTCCAGGTACTGGGAGTCCAGATAGGCGCCGGACAGAGTGAGCGTCAGGGGGCGCGATGGCCGGGCGACCAGATCGAACTCAACGCCCTGCTGGCGAACCTCTCCGTTGTTGCGAACCCGGAACTGCACGCCGTCAAAACTGCGGAACTGATACTCGGTGATATCGCTGCGATAGAGCGTCACGTTGGCGATCAGACGATTGTCGAACAGCTGGGATTTGACGCCCACCTCCATGTTCTTCGTCGTTTCGGGATTAAACGTCCGGTTGGCCGCACCGATCGCCCCTGTGGTCCCGGCGCTGGCGTCAAACCCGCCGGACTTGAAGCCGGTGGCATAGCTGGCGAACAGCATCACGTTCTCTACCGGGCGATAG
>JANORH010000288.1:0-4886 GCA_031415215.1 Alphaproteobacteria bacterium
AAATGACCGTGAAATTGCCGCATGGTGATGCGACGTTCAGATTTGGCGCGACAATATGTCGGCGCAAGCCTAGCCCGCAACGCCGATTCCGCGCAGTCTTGATACGAACGGAGATCGATTGAACACCCGGACCCGAAACGCTCTGCTGGCCGGTTGCGCTATTCTGATCGCAACCACGGTCGCGCGCGCCCAGTCCATCGACCCGATCGGCGACCTGCTAGGCGCCGCCAGGCCTGAAAGTGCGTCGAACTTGCCGGCGACGGCGCGTCAAACGGTTGCGCGGCCCCTGAACGCCTCCGACCAGTCGCGTTTTGCTCAAGGGCTCGTAGCGGCAAGGCGTGGAGACGTGTCGCGCGCCCGGGACGCCATGAGCTCAATGTCAGATCGGGTCGCCCGCAAGACCGTGATGTGGGCCCTGGTCGATACCAGCGCCTCATCGCTCAGTTTCGCCGAACTGGATGCCGCGCGCCGTGATCTTGAGGGCTTCCCGCGTCCCGCACGGCGCCAGATCGCTGCTGAACGCGTCGTCGATAGCTCAGGCAAATCGCCTGACCAGATCATTGCGTGGTTTGCGGGCCAGCCGCCACAATCCGCGCAGGGTGCCATAGCGTTGGCCTCAGCCTACCGCAGCACGGGCCGCTCGACCGAAGCTGCCGACCTGATCCGCGCCTGGTGGCGCGACAAGAGTTTTGAGGCCGATGCGCAACGCTCTGTGCTGTCCCGCTTTGGCGACATGCTGAGCGCGGACGATCATGTCCGCAGGGCTGATATCCTGCTTTACGGTGCCCAGGGGCCTGCCGCGCGCGACGTGGTGGCCCTGCTGCCTGCGGATCAGCAACCGACGGCCCTGGCACGGATTTCCATGCGCGCAGATGGTCGGCCCGGTGACGACGCCTACGCCAACCTGACACCGGAACAACAGGCCATCCCCGGTGTCGCCTATGAGCGCGCTGCATCACTACGTCGTCGGGGTCGCGACTCCGAGGCCATGGCGCTTGTCCCCCTGTTTCCGAAGGAGATGGTGACCGCTGACGGCGCAGAGCGCATGTGGGACGACCGCTACCGACTGACCCTGCTGGCAATCCGCGCCAATGATTGGCGCGGGGCCTATCAGGCGGCGGCCAACTCTGGACTCAGCGTCGGCACCGACGCGACCGAAGCCGAATTCTACGCCGGCTGGATCGCGCTCAATCGACTGAATGATCCGGCGGCCGCAGCGCGTCACTTCGCCGCAATCGCCCGGATCGGCACGTCTCCCATCACCCGGGGGCGCGCCTATTTCTGGCAGGGCCGTGCAGCAGAAGCGCGGGGTGACCGTGAAGCGGCGAACGCGTTCTACGATCAAGGTGCCGAGCATGGGACCACCTTCTACGGCCAGTTATCTGCAGAAAAGCTAGGGCGACCTCTGGTGCTGCCTCGTGACCCGGTCGCCACTGCGGCGGAACGCGACGCCTTCGAGGGCCAGGACGCAGTTCAGGCCATGCGGTTGCTGGCCGATCAGGGCCAGCGCGACCTGTTCCGCGCTTTTGCACTCCACGTCGATGATACCGTGCCGACCACGGTTGAGGCGGCCATGCTGGTGGATGCGATCCGCAGCTATGGGGACCAGGATACCTCGATGAAGGCCGCGCGGGCAGCAGCGACGCGAGGCCTGATCCTGGCGGATCGCGCCTATCCCCTGAGGATTACACCAGCGGTACTGGGCGCGCCGGAGCCCGCCCTGGTGCTGGGTGTCACCCGTCAGGAAAGCGGATTTGATCCGGCTGTGCGATCGGGTGCCGACGCGCGCGGCATGATGCAACTCTTACCCTCGACCGCCTCGAGCGTCGCCCGAAAGATGGGGATGAGCTTCACGCCGACCCGCCTGTACGAGGCCGAGTACAATATGCAGCTGGGCTCATCGTTCCTGGGTCAGTTGGTCGACAGGTTTTCCGGCTCCTACATCATGGCCGCTGCGGGCTATAATGCCGGTCCCGGTCGCTTGCCCCAGTGGTCGGCGTTCTGCGGCGACCCACGCGGAGGTTCCAGCGACCCGCTGGACTTCATCGAATGCATACCCTTCGGCGAGACCCGCAACTATGTGATGCGGGTGCTGGAGAACATGCAGGTCTACCGCGCCAAGATGAACGGCGGCTCGATCCCGATCACCCTCTCCCGCGACCTGCGCCGCGGCGCTTATGGGTATGCGACGACGGATGCCGTGGTGACGGCAAGCAATCCCTAAGCCGGGATCGCAGCCCCACCGGTCAGGTAATCCATCTTTCCCAACGGCACGCCCTGGCTACGCAGGATGCCGTAGGCGGTGACCAGGTGGAAATAGAAGTTGGGAAGTGAGAAGCGCAGCAGGAAGTCACTGCCGGTGAAGGTCATGGTGCGACCCGGCAACGGCAATTCGATGGTGGCGGTCTCGCGACCGTCGAGCTGGCTGCGTTCGATGGTTTCGACAAAGGCGATGGTCCTGGCCAGGCGCTCCTTCATCTCTGCCCAGGTGGTCTCGGTGTCTTCGTAGCTGGGCGCGGTGACGCCGGCCAACCGCGCCGCGCCACCTTTGGCCGCGTCACTGACCATCTGAACCTGGCGGATCAGGGGATGCATGTCGGGCGTGAGCCTGGCCGCCAGAAACGTCGAAAGGTCCGCCCCCTCGGTCGCCGCATGCCCTTCGGCTTTGGCCAGCAAAGCCGCAAGATTGCGCATCATCTGCAGGTAAACGGGAATCGAGGCGTCGTAGATCGAAAAAGTCATGCCAGTCTCCACAGGTCAGTTTCAGGCGGGACACATGGGGCAAGTCGCGCTGCGTCCCAAGGCCTTGTTCAGGAATCGTCAAGCCGGCCGGGTGCGAACCCACGACAGAACGAACAGGGCGCCGATCATCAGATCGATGGTCGCGAAAATCGTGGCCACGCCCGGCGTGCGCCCCATCAGGAACAGAGGCCACACGGCGGCTCCGAAACTGACCTTCTCCAACACACAGATCGGCATTATCGGTCGAAACCGCGCCGGATCGCGCCCGATCATCAGAAAGATCAGCTGAAACGTGAGGGTGACGCCGACGAAGCCATAGTAGGATTCCGGATGGCTGAGCGGCGTGCCTGCCGCGATCATCGCCGGCTCGAGGAATAGCATCGGCGTCATGACGGCAAGGCCATAGATCCCGGCAAGGGTGAAGACCCGTTTCGCGAACATTATGCTGATGTGCCCCTTTGAACGATCAGACGCGGCCCGTCGTTTGTCGATTCCAGTCGACCCGCCAGCCCGAAGGCTTGGGCCAAAACTGCGGGAGACAGCGCCTCCAGCGGTGCGGCGTTGGCAATGATACGTCCCGTGGCCAGGACCACCAGACGGTCGCAATAGCGCGCCGCCAGAGACAGGTCGTGCAAGGTCAGGGTCACGGCAGCGCCGCGTCTGGCCTCTTCACGAAAGAGATCCATCGCCAGAAGCTGGGCGTCCGGGTCAAGACCCGCGATGGGCTCATCGGCGACCAGCAGCGGCCCGCCTGCGACCAGCAACCGGGCCAGCAGCACCCGGGCGCGTTCACCGCCGGACATTTGCAGCACGCCGCGATCCTCGAGGCCCTGAAGGTCGACCCGGGCCAGCGCCGCCCGGGCCGCTGCGCGCGCTTCGGCGGGGGAACGATCATGGGCACCCAGACTGGCGATCCGCCAGGCGCTCATGTTCCAGCCGATATGACGTTCCTGGGGCAGATAGGCTGCGAGCCTTGCCCGATCTGCCTCTGACAGGCTGGCGACGTCGCGCAACGCCAGTTCCGCGCGCCCGGACGCCAGCTTTGCAAGGCCCAGCCCCGCCCGCAGGAGCGTGGTCTTTCCGGCCCCGTTCGCGCCAACCACCCCGACCAGTTCACCGCCAGCAATGGAAAGATTGGCCGCGTTCAGAACGCGCCGCCCGTCGCGGCAAACCGTCGCGTCATGCAGGGCGAAAGCGCTCATCCGCGCCAGCTTCGTGCGGCGCGCCAGGCGATCAGGGCGAACAGCGGCGCGCCGAACAGGGCCGTCACCACGCCCAGCTTGAGCTCAAGATCTGTGGGAATGATCCGGGCGGCGATGTCGGCCCCGGCAAGCAGCACTGCGCCGGACAACGCCGATGGCAACAGGATGCGACCCGGATCACCCCGGGTGGCGGCGCGCACAAGATGCGGGGCCGCCAGCCCGACGAACCCCACGATCCCGGCCATGGCGACCGAGGCACCCGTCAACAACGAGGCCCCCGCTACGGCAGCGGCGCGAAGTCGGGTCATTGGCAGGCCGGACATCGCGGCAGTCTCTTCGCCAAGGGTCAGCATCACCAATCCCGGCGATGCATAGACACAGAGCGCAACCCCCAACACCATGGCCGGAAGTTGTCGGGCGATATCGTCCCAGTCGCGGTTGGCCACCGACCCCAGCAGCCACGAAAACACCTCCGAAAGCGCTACGGGCGACGGAGAGAAATTGAAGACAAGCGAAGTCATGGCCCCGAGAAAAGCCGACAGTGCAACCCCGAACAGGATCAGGATTTCGGGCTCACGAAACCGCGCCGCCAACCAGGTCAGCATCAGGCCCACGGCCAGCGCTGCGCCCAGAGCTGCGATCTCGATGGCGCCCGGGAAAACCGCAAATCCCAGCGATATAGCCAATGCCGCGCCCAACCCTGCCCCGCCGGAGACCCCCAGGACGCCCGGATCGGCCAGCGGGTTACGCAACAGGCCCTGCATCACCGCCCCAGCCAAACCCAGCGCGGCCCCTACCACCAGCGCCGCCACTGTACGGGGCAGCCGGATATCAAACACGACGTCGTGGGGGCCTGAGCCCGGGATTCTCAAAGCCTCGGAAAACTGGCTCAGGGTGAGTTGGGTCTCGCCCAGCAACAACCCGGCAAGACTGAGGCCCAAC
>JANORH010000289.1:0-2024 GCA_031415215.1 Alphaproteobacteria bacterium
AGCTTGCGATTGCGGTCGTAGAAGGTGGTGGCGTTGTAGGACACCACCGTCTTGCGTCCGTCGCGGGCCCGTGCCGTCAGCTCATAGTCGGTGATCGATTTTTCGTTCAGGACGCGTTTGATCCCGGCTTCGGCCCGATCAGGATCGGTAAAAAAGTCCTTGAACGGCGCGCCGATCAGTTCGTCGCGCGTGCACCCGGTCAGGGCTTCCATCTGCTTGTTGACGTCGGTGATGATCCCGGAGGGGTTGGTGGTCATCAAGGCGTCGATGTTCGATTCAATCAGGGACCGCGTGTAGAACTGCTGATCCCGCAGCTTTTGATCCAACCTCTTCTGTTCTTCCTCGACCAGCTTGCGCGCTGTGTTGTCGGTGCCGATCAGCAGGTAGCCGATAATGTCACCATCATCGTCACGCAGGGCGGTGACCGAAACCACGGCGGGAAACCGGCTGCCATCCTTGCGGATATAGGTCAGCTCATAGATGTCCTCGATGCCGCGTGAAGCCTTGAAGACCAGGGCCTCAAAACCCGGCGTGATTGCGGTGTCGAGTTCAGCACTCAGCGAGTGCGCGCGCGCAATCAGTTCCAGCGGATCGGAGATCTCCGCCGGCGTGATCTGGTTCACGACATCAGCCGCCGCATAGCCAAGCATCTGCTCGGCACCGACGTTGAAGATCTGGATCACGCCCTTTGCATCCGTGGCGATGCTCGAGAAGTTGGCGCTGTTGAAGATGGCGCTTTGCAAGGCGCCAGCCTTCAGGATGCTTTCTTCTGATTTTGACGTCCGGGCGGTGTCTGTTTTCGTAATGTCCGTATCGGTGCCATCCCCGAAAGGGCGGTTGTTTGCGATACTGATTCCCCTAGGGTCACTGGCCTCTGAAGTGTGGAACTCTCGAAGACGTTTTGGCGTTCCGGCTTCGGGGTCGTCCTGCGTGAAGGCCAGCAGAAGGACGTTTTTCGACCGACGGCGGTGAATGCACCGCCGGACTATCGCGCGCCTGCTGTGCGTCACAAACAAGGTTCAGAGAAATAGGTTCCATCGTTTTCATTATATTTTGCGTCACCGACCCAACTGTCGTTTGCAACTTCTCTGGCGCACGCACGTTTGGCAGTGCGCGTCGGGAGGTTCGGTATGCTGCTTGAGGCCGGAAAGACCTGTTGGCGCGCGGGGGTGGCGGACCGCGCCGCCGTGCTGGTCGATGCCGCCGACTATTTCGCGGCGGCGAAATCGTCGATGGAAAAGGCTCGATCCTCCATTCACCTGCTCAACTGGGCGTTCGATCCCGACACCAAGCTTACCCCTCGGCGAGACGACGACGACGGCCCCGAAAGCGAAATTGGCGCGTTTCTGATCCGGCTCGCCAGCAAACGGCCCGAACTCGACATCCGCATCCTTTGCTGGAAATCTGCCGTGCTGGTCTCAGCCACCCAGGATTTCTTTCCGCACCGGGCAAAGCGGTGCTTCAAGGACACGCCAGTCCAGTTTCACCTGGATGCCACGGTGCCGTTCGGCGCCTGTCATCATCAAAAGGTAATCGTCGTCGACGGACAGGTGGCGTTCACGGGCAGCAGCGATTTCTGTCCGGACCGCTGGGATACCTCCCGCCATATTGACTGCGATCCGCGACGGCAAAAATCCGGCGGCACCACGGCCTTCTACGAGTCCAGGCACGAACTGATGGCGATCGTCGATGGGCCTGCGGCCCAGTCCCTTGCAGCCCTGGTCGCCAGGCGCTGGGAGCGCGCCACGGGCGAGGCGTTGGCACCGACCGAACCCTCTACCGTCGACGTCTGGCCGCAGCATCTGGAACCAGACTTCCTGTCCATGGCAACCGGCCTGTCCCGCAGCGAGCCGCGATGGCGCGGCGGACAAGAGGTGCGCGAGATCGAGGCGCTGCACCTGGCGTCCATCGCGGCGGCCACAAAGTGCATCTATCTGGAGAACCAGTATCTCACGTCACCACTGGTCGGCGCGGCGTTGGCGGCGCGTCTGGCCGACCCGATTGGCCCGGAGGTGATCCTGATC
>JANORH010000290.1:0-3897 GCA_031415215.1 Alphaproteobacteria bacterium
CTGGAGGTCAACGGCGCATAGGGCTCGCCGAACTTGCCCTCGAACCACAAGTGCACGCGGGCCTGATTGCGCACTTCAACCATCTCGCGAAGCGGCGGCTCGAACGCGGACGCCACCCGCCGGATCACCGCGTCCTCGGCCTCATAGGAGGTGTCGGGGTCGAAGTAGGCGACGTCATAGTCCTTGATTCCATAGTCGAGATCGCGGCCGGTCAGGTGATTGAACACCCGCTGATAGACGGCACCGGAGAACACCTGCCAGTCCGGCAGATCGATGTCGCGCAGCACGCCAAGCACCTGCATCAGTAGCCCGGAGCGGCGCAGGATCGCTTCCAGCCGCGCGTTCAAATCGTCGCTCAAACCCGCCCCCGCAGCGGCCAGCCATGGTCCAGTGGACCGTGTCCGGTGCCGAACCCCGGCGCCTGCAGCATCGCCTCATGCACATAGTCCCAGGCCCGCGCCACGGCGGCGGACAGCGGCAATCCCTGGGCGATCCCCGTCGCGCACGCTGAGGCCAGCGTACAGCCGGTGCCATGGGTGTGGCGGCTGTCGATCCGCTCGCCCTCGAAGATCGTTTCGCCGTCCGGCGTCATCAGCACATCCACCACGCGATCACCGGCCACATGACCGCCCTTCATCAGCACCGCCTTGGCCCCCATGACCAACAGCGCGTCACCCGCCCGACGCAGATCGTCGGTGGTGGTGACGGTCAGGCCGGTCAGTACCTCGGCTTCGGGGGCGTTGGGGGTCAGGAGATCCGCGTTCGGAACCAGCCGGTCGCGCACCATCGCCACCGCCTCGGCGGCCAGCAACGAAGCGCCTCCCTTGGCCACCATCACCGGATCGATCACGGCGGGAATGGCAAATTCCTCCAGCAGCCGCGCGACCAAGGCCACCGTGGCAGCATCGCCCAGCATGCCGGTCTTGATCACGTCGGCACCGATGTCGTCCAGCACGGCACGGGCCTGGGCCTCGATAATGTCCAGCGGGATCGGATGTACGCCGGTGACGCCCAGGGTGTTCTGTACCGTGACCGCGGTGATCGCGGTCGCCGCATAGCCGCCCAGCGCCGTGACGGTCTTGATATCCGCCTGCACGCCCGCCCCACCCCCGCTGTCGGAGCCGGCGATGATCAGGACTCGGCCATTGACGTGCATATGGATGAGGTAGCGCGTCCGGACGCAGTTTACATATCTCTTGTAGGTTATATTTCTATATGCATATATATTTTCATGAACTCTTTCGAACCGCTGTGGGCGGGACGCTTCGCCCGCCTGCGCGATCAACAGGAGCGTGAACCATGAGCAATACCTGCAGATTGGGTGAGATCCGGCGTGTTGGTGACATCGTCGAGGTGACCTTCCACCGCCGATACGCGCGGCCCATCGCCAAAGTGTGGGCGGCATTGGCGACGCCCGAACGGATCTCCGACTGGTTCGCCAACACCACGATCAACCGAATGGAGGTCGGCGGACAGATTGCTTTGGACTTCAAGGACGAGAACTACCGTGCCGTGGGCGAGATCGTGATCTACACGCCGATGCAGACTTTTGCCTGGACATGGTCCGAGCTGGATGGATCCGACACAACGCTGGTGCGGTGGGACCTGGAACCGGACGGCGACGGCTGTAAAGTCACGCTTACGCACTCCGGTTTAACCCCGAGCCAAGGTGCCGACGTCGGGCCAGGCTGGCACGCCCACCTGCAGGCTATCGAGGATGCGGCCGATGGGCGGCAGACCCAGTGGTCCACGGTCCGCAAGCGGGCGGACGAGGCCAAACCCCTCTACGCCGCCTGGACACCTCCAGCCTGATTAATCGCCTGCAGAGTCTCGCGGACAGTCGCCCAGATGGCGCGTTCCAGGCCAACCTTACATGTTGCTTTTTCGAGATAGTTCTAAAGGTCTGTATTCACGGATGAGCCCGTTCGAAGCCTTGGCTGAGCCCAATCGCCGCCGCATCCTGGATATTCTGCGGGGCGGCGAGCGCCCGGCCGGCGATCTGGTGGACGCGCTGGCGATCAGTCAGCCGGGCGTGTCAAAGCACCTGAAACTGCTGCGCGAGGCCGGATTGGTCAGCATGCGCGCCGAGGGTCAGCGGCGGCTTTATAGCCTGCAACCTGGGAGCCTGGCCGAGGTGGAAGCCTGGCTCGCCCCCTATCGACGGGCCTGGGCGGATCGACTGGATGCGCTGGAACAACATCTGGAGCGCGAACAATGAGCCTCGATGAAGACCGGTTCGGAACCGTCACCCGCAACGGCGAGGGCTTCGACCTGAGATACAGGCGCCGCATCGCCGCGTCACCGGAGCGGGTGTGGGCGGCGATCACCATCCCGGAGCGCATCGCGGCCTGGTTCGCCACGGCGGATGTGCAGATCGAGATGCGGCTGGGCGGGGCTTATCGCCTGCGGTTTGGGGACGAGGGGCCCTATACAGAGGGCGAGGTCACCGCGTTCGAGCCGCCATGGCTTCTGGAACACACTTGGCCGGACCCACCCAATCCACCGGGCCGGGTCCGCTACGAGATCGAGGCTGATGGCGAGGGCTGCGTCCTGCGCCTGACCAACTTCGGTGTCGCGGCGGCCTACATCGGCTCGCTGGCCGGCTGGCATATCTTCATCGACGCGATCGAACCCTCGCTTGCGGGCGTGCCCGTGAGCTGGACCATGGAGGCCGAGCAGGAATTGATGACGGTGTACGAGGCGCGGGAGCCCTGGTTGAAGGAATTGTCGAGCGGCTGACGGCGGACTCAAGCCGAACGGATCGCGGCCCAGACCTTCAGCGCCTGTACGGTCTCGCGCGCGTCGTGCACCCGCACCGCCGCCACCCCTGCCCTCGCGCCAACCAATGCCGCAGCGATGGAGCCGCCCAGGCGGTGATCCGCGTCGGCGCCGCCGTCCAGGGCCCCGATGAAGCGTTTGCGGCTGGCACCCAGCAACACCGGGAAACCCAGCGCCACGATCCGGTCCAGCCCGGCCAGCAGCGGCAGGTTGTGGCGGGTCGGGTGTTTGCCAAAGCCGATACCGGGGTCGAGCCATATTCGCTCGCGCGCCACGCCGGCCCAGATCGCCAGCTCGGCCCGTTCCTGCAGAAAATCGGCCACTTCGGCGACGACATCTTCGTAGTGCGGCTCGGCCTGCATGGTACCGGGCTCGCCCTGCATGTGCATCAGCACCACATCGCATCCCAGCTCAGCGGCCACTGCGGCGCTGTCGGGCGAAAATCGCAGCGCTGTCACATCGTTCCAGATCGAGGCACCGGCGGCTATGGCGACGCGGGCGACCTCCGGCTTCATGGTATCGACCGATATCCGGATGGCGCTTTCGGCGCGGATGGCCGCGATCAGGGGGATCAGCCGCTCGATTTCCACGCCTGCCGGAACCGGCTGCGCGCCGGGACGGGTCGACTCCGCGCCGATGTCCAGAATGTCAGCGCCGTCGGTGATCAGACGGCGCGCATGGGCAAGCGCGGCGTCGAAGTCCAGATAGCGCCCGCCGTCGGCAAAGCTGTCCGGCGTCGCATTCAGAATGCCCATCACGAGAGGTCGGGCGGCAGGGGGTGAACTGGAACGCATGAGGCCTCGACTTCGTTATAGCGAAGCGCGAGGATTTGACGAAGGGCGGAGGGCGGCGTGGCGGATATCGCAGGATCGAGTGCGCGCGACACCCTGACCGGGACCGCTGCGGGAGATGTCCTTTCGGGCCGCGACGGCTCGGACAGCGTGTTCGCCGGCGCGGGCGACGATGTCATCTATGGGCATTCTGCCGCAGACCTTGAGGTCGGATCCGAGATCATCAACGCCACGCGGGTGGCTGCGGGCCTGTCGAACCCGTTGTTCGCCGCCTCGCCGCCGGGGGACCCGGACCGGCTGTTCATCGTCGAACAGCATACCGGACGCA
>JANORH010000291.1:0-1632 GCA_031415215.1 Alphaproteobacteria bacterium
CACGAACGCGCGGCGGTCCTCGCGGGCCAGAAATCCGTACAGTGTCAGGCCCGTCTGTTCCCCGAACTGGCTCTCCACATGCAGCAGCGCCTCGTCGCCCACCGGCGGCAGGCGGCCCAGCGTGCGACCCCCGCAACGGACCACATAGCCGACGCCCATGACGTCGATCAGGGCGTCTTCCTCCGACACTTCGGCCACAATCCCGCGCAGGCGCCCGATCATGCGGGGCGCTCCTGAGCAGCGTGGGGGCGAATCACGTTCGTCATGTGTTCGCTATGGGTACCGCAGGCGCGAGTCCGGGGGAATGTTTGGCGGTCAGAGGCGCTGATCTGGTCACCTGCGCCAAGTCGACCTACCATGGCCGTCGAAACAGGAGACGGCGATCATGCGCGCAATTCTGGCAGTCGTGATGTTGATGCTGGCTCAGCCCGTGTGGGCTGCGACGCCGCGCGATGATCTGGTGGTCACGCCGGCCTGGGTAGCTCAGCGGCTTGGCGATCCGGACCTGGTGATCCTGCAGGTGGGCGACAAGGTCGGCTATGAGGCGGGCCATATCCCAGGGGCAAGGCTGCTGGCGCTTTCCGACATCGCCGCGCCATCGACCGGCCCGGATGCGCTGGTCCTGCAGATGCCAGACCCGGAGGCTTTGCGAGCGCGCCTGGCCGCATTTGGCGTGTCGGACAAGTCAAAGATCGTCGTCTATCCGACGCGGGAAGGCATCCAGTCGGCGACCCGGGTGGTATTCACCCTCGACGCCGCAGGCCTTGGCAAACGCACGTTTCTGCTGGAAGGCGGCATGAACGCCTGGACGGCAAGCGGCGGCAAGGCTTCGACAGAGGTTAACGCGGTCACGCCGGGCAAGCTTTCGGCCCTGAAGATGCGCCCCCTCGTGGTCGACGCAGCCTTTGTCCGCGAGCACTCAGGCAAGCCAGGCTTTGTGGTGGTCGATGCCCGGGCGCCGGACTTCTACACAGGGGCGCGAACAGGCGGCATGCCCTCCAGGCCGCACAAGGCGGGCCATATAGTCGGCGCACAGAGCGTGCCGTTCATGTCCGTGACCACCCCGGACTTCAAGCTGGCACCTGCAGATGAGATCGCCGCGAAGTTCAAGGCTGCGGGCGTCAAGCCCGGCGACACCGTGGTGGCCTACTGCCATGTGGGCCAGCAGGCGACGGCGACAATCTTCGCCGCCCGCACCCTTGGCTTGAAGGTTCTGCTCTATGACGGCTCGTTCGAAGAGTGGTCGCGGCAAGACGGGGCGGTCGAGACGCCGAAGCCCTGAACGATCAGGCCACCCGCCGCGCCGTGCGGGCATGGGCGTGGGCGATGGCGACGGCCAGGGCGTCGGCGGCGTCGCTGGCGGTCTTGCCGGCGGTCGGCAACAGCCGCGCGATCATCCAGCCGACCTGGGCCTTGTCGGCTGAGCCTGTGCCGACGACGGCTTTCTTGACCACGGTGGCGGCGTATTCGGCGACCACCAGGCCGGCGCGGGCCGGCACGATCATCGCCATGGCGCGGGCGTGACCCAGTTTCAACGCCGACTGGGCGTTGTTGTTCATGAAGGTTTCCTCGACCGCCGCTTCATGGGGGCCATAGGCTACCAGCACCGCTTCGATCTCCGTGAACAGGCAG
>JANORH010000292.1:0-4107 GCA_031415215.1 Alphaproteobacteria bacterium
CGAGGTCGGCGTCGAACGCCAGTTTGACGCCCAGACCGTCGCAGACCGGGCAGGCCCCGAACGGATTGTTGAACGAGAACAGCCGGGGCTCGATCTCGCTGATCGTGAAACCCGAGACCGGACAGGCGAACTTCTCGGAGAACAGCAGGCGCTGGGGATAGGTCTCACCCACGGCCAGATCGGCCCGCTCGGCGACGGCGATGCCATCGGCCAGCCGCAACGCAGTCTCCAGGCTGTCGGCGTATCGGGTTTCCTGACCGGCCTTGGTGACGATCCGGTCCACGACGATGTCGATGTCGTGCTTGAACTTCTTGTCGAGGACCGGCGCGTCCTCGATCAGCATCAGTTCGCCATTGACCTTGATCCGCTGAAAGCCGGCCTTCTGCCACTCGGCGAATTCCTTGCGGTACTCGCCCTTGCGGCCCCGGACCACGGGGGCCAGCAGGTTGAGGCGCGTGCCGTCGGGCAGGGCGACCAGCTTGTCGACCATCATCGAGACCGTCTGGCTCTCGATCGGCAGTCCGGTCGCCGGCGAATAGGGAACGCCGACACGGGCCCACAGCAAACGCATGTAGTCATGGATTTCGGTCACCGTGCCGACGGTGGAGCGTGGGTTGCGGCTGGTGGTCTTCTGTTCGATCGAGATCGCGGGAGACAGGCCCTCGATCAGGTCCACGTCCGGCTTGCTCATCAGCTCCAGGAACTGGCGCGCATAGGCCGACAGGCTCTCCACATAGCGCCGCTGACCCTCGGCATAGATGGTGTCAAAGGCCAGCGAGCTCTTGCCCGACCCCGAAAGGCCGGTCAGCACGACCAGCTCGCCGCGCGGAATGTCGACGTTGACGTTCTTCAGGTTGTGCTCACGCGCGCCGCGCACGCGGATCTGGTTATGCAGGTCGGCCATACTGTCCCGGACGTGAAATAAAGCCCGCGAAAGGGTCGTTTCGAGGGGCCACCATTGTAGTCGGCGAGACTCAGGGATAACACGGGAACGGATCACGAACAAATTCGTCGATGTTTGACGCGCGTGCTGCTGACACAACGGTGGCAGCAGCTTTGGCCCTTGCTAGAAGCGGCTCTTGAAAGCGACCCTGGTCGGACTGATCCGGAACCCTTGATCATCGGACCACTCAGGCTTGGCACGGACTTCGAAATCCGGGGCGACCGGGGTAAGGTCGGCTTTTCGGGTTTTCATATTCAAGGCGACCACGCGAGGCGCACCTCGGGCGCGTAACGGCGTCAAGGCGGCCACTGTTGTCCGGCTCTGACTCATCGCGGGCACACTTGCGACGGCGATACCGGGCCAGGTCTGGGCCAACGCGGATGCCGGGGCGAGGGCGAGCACAAATGCCGCAGTCATGAGCTTCAATGCGGGGGTCAAGGTGGTGCTCCAGCGAGGTTATGTCCCCACAACTCGCGCGATGCACTTTTGGTTTCCTCGTCGGGTCGCGGCGCAATGTGTATCAACATTTGTTGACACAGAGGGCGGTGAAGCAGAGGTTGGGTTCTGTGCCGCGATTGAGGACGCTATGAAGGTTCAGGTCAAAAAATGGGGCAACAGCGCCTCGGTCCGGATCCCGGCGTCGGTGATGGCGGCGACGAAGCTTGCTCTTGATCAGGTCGTGGATGTTCGCGAGGACGGTGGTCGGATAATCATCGAGCCGGTCCGGGCTCCAGCCTATGACCTGGACCAGATGCTCGACCAGATGAGTGTCGAAACCTTTCATGACGAGATCGATTTCGGGCCGCCGCTTGGGCAGGAAGGCTGGTAGTGCCGGGCTATGTCCCGGAGGCCGGTGACATCGTCTGGCTTCAGTTCGATCCGCAGGCCGGACATGAGCAAGCCGGTCATCGTCCGGCCCTGGTGCTGTCGCCGTCGCGCTACAACGCCTTGCGCGGGATGATGGTCTGCTGCCCGATGACCTCCAGCATCAAGGGCTACGTGTTCGAGGTGGTCGTCACCCGGTCGCCGCCGAGTGTGGTCCTTGCCGACCAGATCAAGAACCTCGACTGGCGCGCGCGCGGCGCTGTTCGTAAGGGCACCGTTTCAGCCACAGTGCTGGCCGAGGTGCGGGCACGGATCAAGGCGCTGCTGCGATTATAGACTTTCGTCGGCTCAGGTCAGTCGCTGGAGGCTGGTCGCGCGGATATCGACCAGACGCGTGACTCCCGCCTGCTGCATGGTCTGGCGAAGTTCCTCATCGATCAGCCGCATGGCCGTCTCAACCCCCTCCTGACCGAAGGCACCAAGGCCCCAGATGTAGGGCCGCCCGATCCCGACCGCGTCTGCACCAAGGGCCAGCGCCTTGAAGACGTCCGCCCCCCGACGGATACCGCCGTCGACGATAATCGGCACCTTGCCGCGCACGGCGCGCGAGACTTCGCCCAGAACGTCCAAGGTCGGCACCAAGCTGTCTTCGGAGCGCCCGCCGTGGTTAGAAACGACAATGCCCTGAGCACCGTAGCGCAACGCCAGAGCGGCGTCCTCGCCGGTCACGATGCCCTTCACGAGGACCGGCTTCTCCGTCAGATCCCGGATGCGCGAAACGTAGTCCCAGGTCAGCGCCGGATTGTTGGCGCCGATGACCCGGCTCATATCCAGTCCCTGAAACATGGGTCGGGTCGTGAACTGACGGGCGCGTTGCTCAGCGGGACCGTGGCAGGCCGAACACTCACGGGTGTCTTCCCGCGCCAGGCGTTGCATCGTCTCGCGCCGCATCCCGCCAGCGAGCAGATCCAGGGTCAGCACGATGGCACCCGCGCCGGCTGTGTCGGCGCGCCTGACGAGGGCCTTGGTCACCTCAAAGTCGTTGGTCGGGTAGACCTGATACCAGACCGGGCCGCCTCGCGCCTTGATGACATCTTCAATGCCGGTCGATGAGACGGTCGAAAGCACCTGCAAGGCCGATCGCTTGCCGGCGGCCCGCGCGCTGGCCAGCTCACCATCCGGATGAAAGGCACGCTGGCTGCCGAGGGGACTTAGAATGACCGGTGATGCCCAAGTTTCGCCCAGTATCCTGCAGCTCAGATCGACCTTCGACACATCCACCAGCCGTCGGGCGCGAAGGCCCCAGCGGCTGTAAGCCTGGCTGTTCAGAGCTACCGTCTTGTCATCCAGCACCCCGGTCATCAGGTAGCCGTAGTGGGCCGGGGGAATGTTTTGCGCGGCCACAGCCTGGAGTTCAAAAACGTTCAACGCCTGGCGGGCCGACGTGATCAGCCCCGGCGCGTTCTGAGCTGCCGCAGGTGCGGCCAGCATCGGGCTTGCGGCCAGGAACGCCAGAAAGCGCCGACGCGCGACTTCGGTTTCGATGGTCATTGGCGTTCCGACTCCCCACCCACCGGGTAATCCAACACAGTTCCACAGGCTGGGCCAGCACCGCTCCTGTGCGAGAGATTTGCCTCCCCCGCCAGGCGGGGGAGGCAAAGACGTTACCCCAGCCCCGCCGTCATCTGGATGAAGGCCTCGGACGCCGCATAGCGGTGCTGGGCGATCGCCTGGTACTCCGGAGACCGTGCCCAGGTCAGGGCGGCGTCGCGGTCAGTGAACGCCAGGATCACCAGCCGCCGTCCATCCGCCTCGCCCTCCAGCACCTCGGCGGAGTCGTTCACGGCCAGCACCTGGCCGCCGTACTGTTGCAGGATCGGCATGAACCCCGCTTCGTACTGGGCATAGCGTTCGCGGTCACGGATGGCGATGTGGCCAACCAGATAGTGGGTCATGCGGCTACCTTTCGAACGGTCTTGAACACGGCATTGGCCCTTGCGCAAGGCTGGCCGTCGGCGGTGACAAAGGCCTGGGTGAAGCATAGCGTGCCGCCCGGTTTCACAAACACCGTGTCGAACTCCAGCCACTGGCCGATGTTGGCCACGCCCAGGAAGTCGACCGTCATGTTGGCGGTCACCAGCCGGGTGTCGCCGCCCAGCGTCCGCGAGCAGGACAGTCCCATGGCGTTGTCGGCCAACGCGCTGATCAGCCCGCCGTGGACGAACCCGCGACTGTTGGTATGGGCGGGGCCGGCCCGCAAGCCCAGGATCACCGTGTCGCCCGAGATCCGCCGATACAGCGGCTCCCAGGGCTCGGTCAGCGGGCTCTTGCGGTCGTGC
>JANORH010000293.1:0-2110 GCA_031415215.1 Alphaproteobacteria bacterium
GGTTTGGATTGTGGCACCCATGCTGTTGGCGTTCCGCTCTCAACGCCGCCCGGCCGGTTGAAATGCGGGTTCTGCCACCAGGCATGCAGATCCTTGAACCGGAACACCCATGGTTTGCCCGCCGCGCCATCGGCTATGGCAGTTCTGATCTGCGCGGCACGGTCCGATGGGCTGGCATAAAACCAGTCAAACCCCTCGCCACCCGCGATGTTCGATTGCAAGTAAGCCCGGTCATAGATCGCCGGGGCCAGCGCTGCATCGGCATGGTCGAACCCGTCGCGCCAGTCCGACAGCGGCATGTAGTTATCGATGCCGATGAAGTCGATGTTCGGATCTGACCAGAGCGGATCGAGGTGGAAAAACACATCACCGCTGCCATCGCTGGGATGGTGGCCAAAATACTCCGCCCAGTCGCCCGCATAGCCGATCTTGGTGCCAGCGCCGAGGATGCTGCGCACCGCAGCGGCAAGATCGCGAAATGCCTGCACTGCCGGGTAGGTCGCGGCCCCAGAGCGGATCATGGTCAGGCCGGGCATTTCCGATCCGATCAGGAAGGCATTGACGCCCCCGGCCGCTGCGCAGAGATGTGCATAATGCAGGATCATCCGGCGCAGACCCCACTCGCCGACCGGGCCGGTCCAAGTGACGGTTTCGCCCGCAACGCTGAAATTTGCAGGTGTTGCCGTGCCGAACAGCGATGCGACCTGCGTGGCGGCAGCGCCGGTCTTGTCTACGGATCCCGCATAGCCCGCTGCCGGAGAGCAAGTGATCCGGCCCCGCCAAGGGAAAGTCGGCTGGCCCACTTCGGCGGCAATCGCGCTGTAGGGGTTCGGCAAGGTATTTCCGGGCGGCACATCGAGCAGCAGGAACGGATAGACTGTCACGCGCAACCCGCGCGCCTTCATCTCTTGGATCGCCTGCACCACCGCGAAATCCGCCGGTGTCCCGCCATAGACCGGACGGTCCTCGGCGTCGCGGCTGACCAGAAAGGCATTGGCGCGCGAAACGCCGTTTACAGACCAGACAGATGGCGTCGTGGTCTTGGCTGCAACCTCGACGCCGGGGCGGACCTTGCAATTGCCCGCCCGCAGGTCATCGCCGAACCAAGCCGCCACCAGCGACACGCTTTCCACTGCAGGCGCCATGGATTGCAGCCGGTCCAGCGCCACGACGATGTCTGGCGTCTCGGGAATGGCGTTCAGGTTTTCGGCCACGGTGGCACTGCCCGAACCGCTGGATTTTTTGACCGGCACGGTGGCATAAGAGAATTCGCCCGAAGCCGGGATCAGGGTTACGGCGCGCACCAACCCTTCCGCTGTGTCGGAATCCGCTAGCGGCCGGAATACCTCGAAGGAAATCTGCGGCAGGCGGTTGCCGAAGGGGGTGAGGTCTAACTCCTCCAGCACCACATAGGCAGTCCCGCGATAGGCGGGCGTGTTGGCCGCGCCCATCTTGGCCGAAATGAACGGATCGGCGGTTTGCGCTTCATCGCCGGGGTACCAGCGCCATGTGACGCCGTTCATGTCCATCGCCTTGCCGTCGGCCCAGACGCGGCCAATCCCGGTGATCGGGCCTTCACAGAGGGCAACCGCGAAGGACGCGAAGTAGAGGTATTCGGTGGTCGTGACCTTGCCGCCCCCACCGCCCTTGCCACCGCCTTGGCTGGTCGTTCGGGTTTCTTCGCGGAAATCCGTGGCCCAGATGATGTTACCGCCAAGTCGCATCCGGCCATAAAGCCGAGGGATCACCGCGCCTTCGGTCGAAGACGTGATGCGCAGGCTGTCAAGTCGCGCGCCCTCGATGCGCTGGGCGGGTGCCAGAGACGACACGATCCAATTGTCGACGACCGAGCCGATGGTGGATCCGATGAAACCGCCGATGGCGGCACCGGAAAAGCCGAGGATAGCGCCGCCGAAAGCGCCGCCAATCGCGGAGCCGACGGCACCGAGAATAAGAGTTGCCATGATGAAATTCTCAGATACTGCTGGAGCGCGGGAACAGGAAGGCGAAGGCGATGCGCCGCCGCCATGTCGGGGTCAGGACTTCCTCGACGACACCAAGGCGCTCGTAGGAATGGATGTAGCTGTCGGCGGTTGTCAGGATGCCGACA
>JANORH010000294.1:0-15996 GCA_031415215.1 Alphaproteobacteria bacterium
GTCCAGGCGGTCCAGCAGCTCGATTACACGGTGATCATGGGCACCACCGTGTTCTTCGGGTCTTTCCTGGTGTTGATGGTGATCATCGTGGACCTGCTCTACGGGTTCATCGATCCTCGGGTCAGGGTGGAGTAGATCGTGGCGTCCCCCAACATCGACCCGGCCCTCGACGAGTTCGCGCCGCTGGCGGCGGAACAGCGCCTTCAGCAGTTGTCCCGACCGTCGCTGTCCTATTGGCAGGACGCCTGGATCCGGCTCAAAGCCAACCGTCGGGCTATCGTATCGCTCTATATTGTCATCGCCCTGCTGGCCTTCACGCTGCTGGGGCCCCTGGTCTGGCGGATCGATCCTTCGGCGCAGGATCTGGATCAGGTGAGCCGTCCGCCGGGCGCAGAACGCGCCGTGACGCTGGCGGCACCGTATCGCCCCTGGAACGGTGAAGCGGTACTTCCGGCAAAGACCGGCCTGCGCCTAGCCTACCCCGCCAGCACCCAGTCTGTGCGCTTGATCTGGGATCCAGTGCCGGGGGCCGGAGCCTATCGCATCTACCGCAACATCGTGCCGACCCTGGCCGGAGAGTCCCTGGGGCTGCCCATCGCCCAGACCCTGATATCAGCCGAAACCCGTTATGAGGATCGGCTGGACCTGCGCGCCGAAACCTATTTCTACACGGTCGTCGCCCTCGACGAAGCCGGTGCCGAGACGGGGGTCAGCCAGACCATCTCCCTGGATCCCGTCGCGGTGATCACCGTCGAGGAGGCCGTGTCACGAGGCCTGCCGTCGCCATTTGGTCCACTCAAGGTCGGTGACAAGGTCAGGTTCAAGCTGCATCCGCTGGGCACAGATTATCTGGGCCGCGACATGCTGGCGCGCCTAATGCACGGTGCCAGGGTCTCGCTGTTCATCGGCATTGTCGCGCCATTGCTGTTTGTGGGGTTCGGCGTTGCCTATGGTAGCATCGCGGGCTTTCTGGGCGGTCGGGTCGATCAGATCATGATGCGGTTCGCCGACTTCGTGATCGCCCTCCCTTTCCTGTTGTTCATGATCTTGTTCAAGATCGCCTTCGGCATCGGGCCAGGCCAAAGCGGCATCCTGCCGATGATCGTGGCTCTGGTGATGCTATCGTGGCCTGGCACGGCCCGGCTGGTTCGTGGACAGATCCTTCAGGTCCGCGAAGAAGGCTACGTCAACGCCGCGCGTCTGCTGGGCGCTCGCACCAACTATCTCGTGATGCGCCACATGATCCCCAACACCATGGGCGTCATCCTGGTGACCCTGACCTTCGCTGTACCAAGCGCCATCTTCACCGAGGCGTTCCTGTCGTTCATCGGCATGGGGGTGGCCCCGCCCACGCCCTCATGGGGCGGGATGAGCAATGAGGGCATCAAGTCGATGCTGATCCATCCGCACGAATTGCTGT
Organism: Alphaproteobacteria bacterium; assembly: GCA_031415215.1. Classification (GTDB taxonomy): domain Bacteria; phylum Pseudomonadota; class Alphaproteobacteria; order Caulobacterales; family Caulobacteraceae; genus Phenylobacterium. Next base: position 1,421 of record JANORH010000294.1, read on the forward strand.
TCCCGGCAGTGCTGATCAGCATCACCGTGCTGGCGTTCAACCTGCTGGGGGACGGTCTCCGCGACGCCCTCGACGCCAAGATGAGGTCGCGCGAATGACCACCGCCCAACCACAAGCGGCCGCGGCAGGTCCACCCTTGCTGGAGGTCGACGACCTGCGCGTGGAGTTCGACACCTACGGCGGTTCGGTCAAGGCCGTGCGCGGGGTCAGCTTCTCGGTGGCCGCCGGCAAGACCCTGGCGATCGTCGGCGAGTCCGGATGCGGGAAATCCGTCACCGTCCAAAGCCTCATGGGCCTGACCCCTATGCCGCCGGGGCGGATCACCTCGGGCAGGGCGCGGCTGCGCGGCGTCGATATCCTGGGCCGCACCGAGATCGACGGCCGCGAGATCCGGGGCCGAGAGATCGGCATGATCTTCCAGGATCCGATGACGTCGCTGAACCCGACCATGACCATTGGCCGCCAGATCGCCGAGACCCTTGAGGTGCACCGCGGCTGGAGCCGTAAACGTGCGTTCGACCGGGCCGTGGAACTGCTGGACATGGCTCGGATTCCGGAGGCGGCCCAACGCGCCAACCAGTATCCGTTCGAGTTCTCCGGCGGCATGTTACAGCGCGCGATGATCGCTGTGGCCATCGCCTGTGAGCCCGCGATCCTGATCGCCGATGAGCCGACCACGGCGCTTGATGTGACTATCCAGGCCCAGGTGCTCGATCTGCTGTCTGACCTCCAGCGCGACATAGGTACGGCCATGATCCTGATCACCCATGACCTGGGCGTCGTGGCGCGGATGGCCGACGACGTGGTGGTGATGTACGCCGGTCAGGTGGCCGAACGGGGCAGCGTCGAGGACGTCTTCTACCGTTCCGCGCACCCCTATATGCTGGGTCTGCGGGCAGCGATGCCCAGCAACAGTTCGGACCGTGCGCACCGGTTGCTGCCCATCGATGGCAGTCCGCCGGACCTGTTCTCACCGCCGACCGGCTGCGCCTATGCCGCGCGATGCCCCCACGCCATGCGGATCTGCAGCACGAATGACCCTGAGGCCTTCGCGCTGGGCGACGGGCACACGGCCCGCTGCTGGCTACATGCTGACAAGGCCCCGCGTGTACCGGAGCTATCTTACGCCGGCACCCCTTCAGGATTGCAAGCATGACCGCAGCTGCGCCGCTGGTGGTGGCTGACAAGCTCACCAAGTACTTTCCGCTGCCGGGCGGTCGCAAGATCCATGCAGTTGATCAGGTCACTCTGACAGTTCACGAAAAGGAAGTCGTCGGCCTGGTGGGGGAGTCTGGCTCGGGCAAGTCGACGCTGGGCAAGACCCTGATCGGCCTGCATCCCCGAACGTCCGGGACCGCCAGCTATCGCGGGGAAGCGTTGCCGCAGCACTACCGGCCTGAGGACTTCCGCCGCTGGGCCAAGAAGACCCAGATGATCTTCCAGGACCCTTATTCGTCGCTCAATCCGCGCATGACGGTGGGCGAAATCGTGGGAGAGGGCCTGAAACTCCACAGCCCCTACTCGGCTACGGAAATCCGCGACCGCGCCGGGGACTGGCTGAAGCGCGTCGGGCTCGAGCCCGACCATATGTCGCGCTATCCTCATGAGTTCTCCGGCGGTCAGCGCCAGCGCATCGGCATCGCCCGCGCTCTGATCTTGGAGCCCGAGTTCGTGGTCTGCGACGAGCCGATCTCGGCGCTGGATGTCTCGGTCCAGGCCCAGGTGGTCAACCTGCTCGACGAGCTCAAAACCTCGATGGGGCTGACGCTGCTGTTCATCGCCCATGACCTCTCCATGGTGCGCTATGTCAGCGACCGGATGGCGGTGATGTACCTGGGGGTGATTGTCGAGATCGGCCCGGCGTCGAACGTGTTCTTCAACCCGAAGCATCCGTACACTGAGATCCTGGTCGCCTCGAACCCGGAGCCGGACCCCTTACGCGAACGTCATCGCCGCTCGGCGACCATAGCCGGCGAGATACCGTCACCGGTCGATGTGCCGGCCGGCTGCAGGTTCGCCGGACGCTGCCCACGTGTGATGGACGTCTGTCGCCGTGAGACCCCGCGCCTGTTGCCGCTGGCCGACGCACCGGATCGCCAGGTCGCCTGCCACCTGTTTGCGACCTGAGGCGAAGTGGGCCTGCCCCCGCCCTACGCCACCAGGTCGCGGAACTCGATGCTGCGTTTCAGCCATGCCGCCGCATAGGTGCAGATGGGGGTGATTGTGCGGTCCTTGGTCCGGGTGTCCAGGGCGATGGCGGTCATCAGTCGACCGGATGCGCCGGTACCCCGCAACGCGGGCGGGCTGAAGACATGGTCTATGAAGAGGCGCGTGCCGTCGAGGCGATAGTCGGCGTAGGACGTCAGACCTTGCTCGTCTATCTCGTATCGGGTGCCGTTATCGCGAAGTTCGGTCATTTCAGAAACACCTTGTCCGGGGTAGCTTCAACATTGGGGAACCTTGGAGGAGTGTTCAAGATGCATCGCATACTCGTACTGGGGGTCAGCCTGTTGGCTTTGACAGCCTGCCAGAAAAAGTCTGACGCTATGGCGGCCTCGGGCGATGCCCCCCAGGCGTCTGCGGCGGCGGCGATCATTACCCCGCCCAAGCGCAAGCCGGGCCTCTGGTCCCAGACCGTAACCACGGGGGGCACGACCCAGTCCATGACGTTGTGCCTGGACGAGGCCACCGAGGCCAAGCTAACCGTTTGGGGTCAGCAGGCGGGCAAGGACATCTGCGCGAAGAACGAGATCACCCCCACGGTCGGCGGCTGGTCGTTCACCAGTGAGTGCGACATGGGCGAGGCCGGCAAGGTTTCCACCACCGGCAAAGCGACCGGGGACTTCAATTCGAAGTATCTGATGAAGGCCACGTCGGTGACTGCCGGTTCCAGCATGGCGCAAGCCAACGGAACCCGCGAGATGGAGATGACCGGAACCTGGGAGGGTGCCTGTCCCGCCAATATGAAACCCGGCGACATGACCATGGCGGGTGGCATGACCATCAACATCGCCAACCTGCCCGGCAAATAGGGCGCCCGGGTCAAGCTACGTCCGTCATCCACACCCGTAAGGCCCGCAGGAACGGCAGGGCTTCACGAAATTCCTTCTGGGTGAAGCCTTCGCGCAGCTTCTCGACCTTGGGGCGGATGGCCGCCATCGAGCGGGCGTAGGCCTCGCGACCGCCGGCAGTCAGCCGCACGTGCTTCTTTCGGCGGTCGGTTTCGCTGGCTTCCACCGAAATCAGCTGCGTCGCCTCCAGGCGCTGCAAAGTGTTGGTGATGGCTCCGGGTGTCATCTTCAAGGCCTGGGCGATCACCGCCGGGCTCAGATCCTCGCGGCGCGGCGCGATCAGGTTCAGCACCTCATACTGCGGATAGGTAAGGCCCACCGGCAGGCTACGGCTGATCGACATCCGCACGCCGTGCTCGATCATGGAGATTTCGTCGAAAACCTGGACCTCGGGATGGTCCTCAATCACTGCCGACACTGGCCCCTCCACCGAATCCATCCGCGGTGCCAGCATATCATTCGTATTTGAAGCAGATAATTCAATATCGAATGTTTATGGCGTGGCCGCCTTCATGGTCTCCGCCAACCCCTGCCCAGCAAGCGCGTCGGCGCGCTCGTTGTGCTCATGGCCGGCATGACCCTTTACCCATCGCCACTGCACATCGTGACGCTGGCGGGCCTCGTCAAGGCGCCGCCACAGATCATCGTTCTTGACTGGCTTGTTGTCTGCGGTGCGCCAGCCCCGCCGCTTCCAGGAATGGATCCACTCCGAGATGCCCTTCATCACGTACTGGCTGTCGGTGTGCAGTTCCACCTTGCAGGGCTTGGTCAACGTTTCCAGCGACTGGATTGCCGCCATCAACTCCATGCGGTTGTTGGTGGTAGCCGGCTCGCCGCCGCAAATTTCCTTGGTCTTTTCACCGAACATCAGGATCGCGCCCCACCCGCCCGGCCCCGGATTTCCTGAGCAAGCTCCGTCAGTATAGATCACCACGCCAGGGGTCACGCGGCGCTCGTCCCGAACAGCACCAGATCCGGCGATGAGCGATGCACCGCCAGCTTGCGCTCATACTCCAACGGATCCTTTGGTCGCACCAACGCCCCGGCCGGCGTCGTGCCCCAATCGTAGAGGCGCGTCAGGAAAAATCGCATTGCGGCACCGTGCGCCAGGATCGGCAGGGCAGCGCGCTCTGCGTTGCTCAAGGGCCGAAGGCGCTCATATCCCGCTACGAGGGCTCGCGCCGAGGTGATGTTAAAACTGCCGTCCGGCTCGAAACACCAGGCGTTCAGCGCCACCGCGATATCATAGGCCAGCACGTCATGGCAGGCGAAATAGAAGTCGAACGCCGCCGCAAACCTGCCCCCCTGGAAGAACACATTGTCCGGGAAGTAGTCCGCATGGATCACCCCCTGCGGCAGGTCAGCCGGCCAGTCCTTGGCCAGCCGCGCGAGGTCGGCCTCGATGGTGGTGGCCAGCCCCGGCTTCAGGCCCTCGGCCTGGTCACGCAAGGGTGAAAACAGCTCCGCCCACGCCGCCTGGCCCAGGTCATTCTCGCGATGCAGGGGGAAACCCTCCCCGGCCAGATGCAGCGCAGCCAGGCTTTCACCCGCCTCACGACAATGCGCGACACTCGGCCTGCGCACCGACAGCCCCAGCAAATAGGTGACCAATGCACAGGGTTTGCCGCGCAGCGTCTTCAGCATCCGCCCCTGGCGGTCGACGATCGGCGTCGCACAGGGAAACCCGTGCTCGGACAGCCACCGCGTCAGCCCCAGGAAAAACGGCAGATCCTCCGGCCGGACCCCCTTCTCGTAGACCGTCAGAAAATACCGCCCCGTCTCGGTTTCCAGCAAGAAATTGGAATTCTGGATCCCCTCGACAATTCCTTTAAACGACAGTGCCGCTCCCAGATCATAGTCGACCAGCAGGCCCGTCAGATCCTCGTCGGTGATGTCCGTATAAACCGCCATGGCTCCCGATGGGCGAGCCAGCGTGTCGGGTCAAGATGTTTGGGAATGAGACTGCGCTGCGGTGGCTGTCAGGTTTGTGCTGAACTCACGCAGCACCCCAGGTTCCTGGGCAATTGTGTCCAGCGCCTTGGCGACGCCCGGCCTCCCGGCGATAATCCCGACGACAGGTTTCAAGTGTCGGCGGAGGGGGATTTGTAATGCGGCGTGCGATATTCATCAGCCTCAGCCTCGGGCTGCCCGCCGCAACCGATGCCATTGCCGACCCCGCGCCCAACCTGAACGGCCGTTGGGTTGTCGACCTGTCGGCTGAGCCAGAAGTGCCTTACACCAAGCCGATGGACCTGACCCTTGCCGCCGACGGGTTTGTCAGCGGCAGCTTCTACGACAGCGAGATCGAAGCCAGTCGCTGGAAAGCCGGCAGGGGCCGCGCCTGCGTCAGCTTCCGCACCACCGATGGCAACTGGCCATATCATTCCTCAGCTTGCCTGGTCGGCGACCGGGTCAGCGGCCAGACCTGGGCCGAGCACCGCACGTTCCTGTTCAACTGGGAGGCAGTGCGGCCGGCGGAGTAGCGTCCCCTACCGCTCCGCTGGCCCCTCGACTTCCAACCCCATGGCCTCCAGCGTCTCGATCACTCCGCCTTTGGCGACCAGGGGCCGCAGCCGCACCATCGCCACCGCCTTGCCCGGAGCCTTGAGGGCCTGAGCAATCTCGCCAGCCTGGGCGTCGACGGTCTGACGCCAGGCTTCGGCTCCGCCAGAGATGACCAGCAGGCATTTCTCGAACCCGCGCGGGGCCTTCAGCGCCGCACCAACATCGCCGCGCGCCCAGCCTTTCGCCGCTTCCTGCGCCATAGCCTGCCCGGCCTCGACGTCGGTCATTGCGGCTTCCAGACAGGCAGTCTGGATGTCCATGGTCAGGCCCGTTTTGAATTCCTTGATAAAAGGCGCGGCATCACGGGTTTCCAGCTTGCGCTCGCGCACCCTCAGCTTGCGTGCTGCCGACCGGACCTGGTCCTCGGCGTCCCGACCGCGCGGGCCGTCGCGGGCGTCGGCGACCAGGGTGAACCCGGCCACCATAGGACCCCATCCCGCATAGTGTTTTGCGTCCTTGCCCAATCCTTCGCGGAGGGCCACGAACCGCGCCTGCAAGGGCTCGGACAGGTCGTCCTCCATGGTCCCTTTCATCCGCAGGCTACGGCGCAGCGACAGCAACAGCGGGATGTTGCGCAGGCCAAGCTTGTAGGACCGCCCACCGCCGATCAGCGCGTTGGAGCCCTTCAGTCGCCGGTTCAACCCGGCTTGATCCCATTTCAGGTCGCGCGGCAGAAAACTATCCGGTAAGGCCAGGATATAGACCGTGGTGTCGTCATCCGAGACCCGCCACCAGGCCGGCCCGACCACGCGTGCCACCACCACCAGTTCCTCGACAACATTGCCTTCCGGGTCCGCCAGTGCCGGCGAGGTTGCCTGCCCCGCCACAGGCCCTGCCAGCGCCATGGTTGCCGCCGATGCGGCCCACAAACCAAGCTTCATGCGATACGCCCTACCCATCGCCTCACAGTCCACACACCCTGCGGCAAAAGCTTGGCAATATTCTCGAAAGATGAAACCCGATTTGAGGGCTGAAACCTCGTCTCCTTACTGCGCGGCCATCGCCTCGGCCTGCCGCAGGTCCACCGACACCAGCTGCGAGACGCCGCGTTCGGCCATGGTCACGCCGAACAGGCGGTCGGTGCGAGCCATGGTCACCGGGTTGTGGGTGATGACGATGAAGCGGGTCTCGGTGCGTCGGCACATCTCATCCAGCAGGTTGCAAAACCGGTCGACATTGGCGTCGTCCAGCGGCGCGTCCACCTCGTCCAGCACACAGATCGGCGCAGGTTGGGCCAGGAACACCGCGAAGATCAGGGCGGCGGCTGTCAGCGCCTGCTCGCCGCCGCTCATCAGGCTCATGGTAGCCATGCGTTTGCCGGGCGGGCAGGCATAGATTTCCAGGCCGGCCTCGAGGGGGTCGTCGGATTCGACCAGACGCAGCTCAGCCTGGCCACCCTGAAACAAGGTCGAGAACAGCGCCTTGAAGTGTTCGTTGATGACGACAAAGGCGGCCAGCAGCCGTTCGCGGCCTTCACTGTTCAGTTCATCGATGCCCTGGCGAAGGCGGCCGATCGCTGCCGTAAGGTCGCCGCGCTCCAGGTTCATGGATTCGAAGCGCGCGGCCAGGTCAGAGGCCTCTTCCTCGGCCCGGAGATTGACGGCCCCGATGGCTTCACGCTGGCGCTCCAGATTGAAGAGGTGGGCCTCCATGCCGTCGGCGTTGGCGGGGATGGCGACGGCATCGTCGGCCAGCTTCCGCGCCAGGTCTTTCGGCTCCATCCGGACGGCTTCGCGGATGTTGGCGGCGACTTCGGTCAGGCGCTGGACGGCGGCCTCGGCGTGGGCCGCCAGGCTGGCGCGTACCTCACGGGCTCCGGCGGCGGCCGCATCCGCGGCCCTCAGGTTACGATCCGCTTCGGCGCGCTCGTGCTCGGCTGCGGCCAGGGCATCCGAGGTTCCGGCCCGGCGGGCCTCGGCCACCGTCAGCTCGTCCAGCAAGGCCAGCTTGCGGGTTTCCAGCGTGCTTGGCGCATCTTTCGCGGCATCCAATGCTGCTCTGGATCTGATGCGGGCGTCGGACAGTTGATCGACACGCCGCGTCGACGCTGCACCTCGCCGCGTCCAGTCCTCGTGTTCGCGTGTCAGGGTCTCCAGTCGGCGTGCACGGCCATCACGCTCGCGAACCTCCTGATCGTATGCAGAGCGCGCGGCAGCGGCGGCCTCACGGGCGGGTGCGGCGGCGGCGCGGGCGGCCATGAGCTGGTCGATAACCTCGTGGGCACTCTCACCGTCGCCAGCTGTCGCCAACACGGAGGTCAATTGACCCTCATGCTCCGAAAATTCCACCTCGAAACGCCCGATCAGGTCGTCCAGGGACGCCGCGCGGGCTTCCTTGAGCGCAGAGTCCCGGTCAATCCGCTCTAGGGCGACGCGAGATTGCAAGGCCTTTTGTTCCAACATCGGCGGCTCGCGGCGCGCATGGCGCAAGGCCTCTTCTGCCTGTCGCAGCTGAGCGGCGGCGGCGGCCACGACCTCGCCGGCAGCCTTGGCCCGAGGGGCGAGGGCTTCGATGTCAACTTCGACCTCGGCCAGGCGGGTCTTTTGTTCCAGGCGAACTGCGGCGGGTTTGGGCGCGTCGGCGCGGGCGGTGAAGCCGTCCCACCGCCACAGGTCGCCTTCCTTTGAGACCAGTCGTGCCCCGGGCGTGAGGTCCTTCTGCAGCCGGTCCCCGTCAGCGGCGTCCACCAGCGCCACGAACGCAAGTCGCGCCGCCAGTGCCGACGGCGTCTTGACGCGCGATGCCAACGAGGTCGCGCCGGTCGGCCAGACCGGGGTCTGTGGCTCACGCCCGCCCCAGAAGGCCGGCGCCGCCGGATCGAGGGCCGCATCCAGATCGTCGCCGAGCGCTGCGGCAAGCGCGCGCTCGAACCCGCGGTCGGGGACCACGGCGTCGAGGACGGGGGAAAATCCACCGCGCCTGGCCTGGGCGACAAGACCGGCCAGAGCGCGAGCCTCGGCGGTCAAACGGCCCAGTTGTTCGTTCAGTTTGCGGGCGGCCTCGCGGGCGAGCGCCTCGGCCTCGGTGGACGCGGTGCGGAGGTCTTCGGCGGCGTCCAGGGCCGCGCGTGCGGCGGCCAGCGCCGTCTCGGCATCGGCCAGATCTTTCCGGGCGCGGGCGGCCTGTGGGTTGAGCGCGGGGCCAAGCGCCTCACGTTCCAGCCGAGCCTGATCCAGCGCGCGTCGGGTGCGGGAGAGCCGAACCTGGGCCTCTTCGACGCGAGCTTGGGCAGCGCGGCGCTCGGCCTCCTGGGCGGCGATTCCGGAGGCCAGTCGTTCGACCTCGGCCTCGGCCGCCGCGCGCGCGGATTCTGCGGCCTGCAGGGCGGCTTGCAATTCCGGACCGCGCTCCGGAGCGGCCGCCACCTGGGCGGTGAGGGCGGCCAGGTCGGTGGTCAGGCGCGCCAGCGCGACCCTGGCGTCGTCATGGATGTGCGCCTCTCTAGCCTGGTCGGCGTCGATGCGTTCGAGGTCTTCGGTGAGGCGCGCGAGCTCAGCGGCATAGGCCTCGGCCTCCCGGTCAATCCGGTCCTTGTCGATGGCCAGCTTGTGCAGGATGGCGGCGGCGATGGTCTCGGCCTCGCGCAGCGGCTTCAGGGCCGCCTCGGCGTCTGTGGCGCGGGTGGCGGCGACGGCCGCTGCCCGGGCTGTATCCTCGACCGCACCGATGGCCACCTGCGCCTCGGCGACCAGCCGTTCGGCTGCGGCGTTGGCCTCGGCCCACTTGGCGTAGAGAACGGCCCCCTGCAGCGACCGGATCTCGGCGGAGAGCTTCTTGTAGCGTTCCGCCTGTCGTGCCTCGCGCTTCAGGCGGCCAAGCGTGGTTTCAAGTTCGCGGGCAACATCTTCGAGGCGCGTGAGATTGGCCTCGGCAGCGCGAAGGCGCAGCTCGGCTTCATGGCGGCGGGAATGCAGGCCCGAGACGCCCGCAGCCTCTTCCAGCAGCAGGCGGCGGTTCTGGGGTTTGGCGGCGATCAGCTCGGAGATCTGGCCCTGACGAACCAGCGCGGGGGAATTCGAACCCGTGGAGGCGTCCGCGAACAACAGCTGGACGTCGCGGGCCCGCACCTCACGCCCATTGATCCGATAGGTCGAGCCCTCGCCCCGATCAATCCGTCGAACCACCTCGATCACCGGATGATCGTTGAACGCCGCCGGTGCGCGACGGTCAGAATTGTCGATGGTCAGGGAGACTTCGGCGTGATTGCGGCCCGGCCGGTTGGAAGCGCCAGCGAAGATCACGTCATCCATGCCGCCGGCGCGCATGGCCTTGGCGGAGTTGGCGCCCATTACCCAGCGCAGCCCTTCCAGCAGGTTCGACTTGCCGCAGCCGTTCGGTCCAACGATGCCCGTGAGTCCCGGCTCGATCCGGAACTCGGTCGGTTCAACGAAGGACTTGAAGCCTGCGAGCCTTAGTCGCTGGAAATGCACGGGGGTTAGCGGCCTCCCCCCGGTTGCCTGACCGCAGCCTTCATCGCCCGGATGATCGCCACGTCCAGATCTGCCAGGGTCGGCACATGATCGTTGGCCATCATTACGCCATCGACGAAGAACGTGGGCGTGCTGTTCACCTTGTCGGTTCCGGTGGCGTACTGGACACGCGTCTCAAGGGCGGCCAGGGCGGTCTCGTCCACCAGACAGGCCTCGAACTGGGCCTCGGTCAGGCCGTTGGCCCTGGCGATCTCCAGAAAGATTGCCTTGATGTTTCCGCCCTGCCAGCGCGACTGGCTGCGCAGTACCTGATCGATGATCGGAAAGTAGCGGGAACCGCCATTGCAGCGCGCCATCATCACCCCCGCCGCCGCGACCTGGGCCGGGGCGGTCAGCAGTTCGCGGGCGGTGTAGTAAACCTGGCCCGTGTCGACGTACTTCGTCCTGAAGGTAGGAAAGACCTCCGCGTTGAACTGCGCGCAGTGAGCGCAGGTCAGCGACATGTACTCGACGACCCGGACCCTGGCCTTGGGATTGCCCAGGTTCATGTCGCCGGGTGCCATGGCCCACCCTTTTCGCACAGGCGCTGCCGATACAGGCACACCGAAACCGGCCGCCAGTCCTGCGGCGGTGGCAATGGCGATGGCGACGCGGCGGGTCAGGTCAGACATACTATTTCATCGCCGCTGCCACGGCGGCGTCCAGTTCTTCCATCGTCATCTCGCCATCCTTGGCCTTCTTGCCGTTGATGAAGAAGCTGGGGGTCGATGAGATGCCCCGGTCCTGGGCGGCCTGAACGCGGGCGGCAATGGCTTTCTGGGCCGTCTCATCATTGACGCAGGCGTTGAACTGCGTCTCGGTCATGCCAGCAGACTGGGCGACCTTCAGCAGGGTGCCGCGCGGGTCCTGGGTGCGGTACATTTCGTCCTGGCTGCGGAACAGGGCGTCGATAACGCTGAAGTATTTGTCCTTGCCGGCGCAGCGCGCGGTCAGGAAGCCCGCCACGGCCACGGCGGGCGGGTCGGTCAGGAACTCATTGAAGGTGTAGTGCACCTTGCCGGTGTCGATGTACTTGGCCTTGAAAGCCGGGAAGACCTCGCTGTGGAAGCGCCCGCAGTGGCTGCAGGTGACAGAGGCGTACTCCTCCAACTTCACCGGAGCATCAGCCTTGCCCATGGTCATGGAGTCGGTCGGCGTAGCGCCACCGCCACCGACCTGGTTACAACCGGCCAGCGCAAGGGCTGCGCCGACAGCAGCGGCAACCATCAGGAGGCGTCGGGTAGGGATCGTCATCGGTGACCTTCCGGTTCTGGATCAAGGATTAAAGCGCGATTCCCGCGCGCTGACACAAACCCTCTCGCAAGGGCCATTCTGGACTTGCCGATGAGACCACGGCGGCATTGTGTCAACTAGCTGCGGCGACGAAGCACGCCACGACCCAGCGCCAGCAGGGCGTCCTTGAGGCGACCCTCCGGGGCGTTCGCGAGGCTGTCGATCAGGGCGGCCTCCTCCGCCGCATCCAGCGGGGCCTTGCGGCGGGGCGGCGGTGGCGGCGGGGCGCGGCGCAAGGGGCCTTGCACGATCCGCAGTTTCTGGACGGCGTCAGGCCCCAGGAACAGGTTCACCCGGGCCAGGACATCGTGGGCCTGATGCTGGATGATCGCCGCAGACGGACCCGCCACGCGGATCTCCAGCGACGATGGCCCGCCGTTGCGGCCCTTCACCAGCTTCACTGGCTCGGTGCGCCTGGCGATGTCCGGACCCACGACCTCGCGCCAACGGGCGGTGAGCGCCGGCGCGCCATGGCTGAACTGGCCGTCCAGCTCTTTCATGAACCCGCGCAGGGCCCGGCCGGCCGGTGGCGGGGGCCGGTGTTGCGGACGGGTCCGCTTCTCCTTGAGGATCCGGAGCGTGTCCTCGATGTCGGGCAGGCGGCGGCGCATGGGTCACCCTACCGCGCGCGCCGCCGTGATGGTAGGCGAGAGACGTGACCGCTGACATTCTCCGTAGCCAGCTGCTGGCCTGGTATGACGCCAATGCCCGCGACCTGCCGTGGCGCGTGGGGCCACATGACCATGGCGCAGGCGTGCGGGCCGATCCCTACCGGGTGTGGCTGTCGGAGGTGATGCTGCAGCAGACCACTGTGCCGCATGCCACGCCCTATTTCCTGGCCTTCACCCGGCGTTGGCCGACTGTCGGCGACCTGGCGGCGGAGGCGGACGGCGAGGTGATGGCGGCCTGGGCGGGGCTCGGTTACTACGCCCGGGCGCGGAACCTGCTGGCCTGTGCCCGGGCCGTCGCCAACGACCACGGGGGCGTGTTTCCGGATACCGAAGAGGGCCTGCGCGCCCTGCCCGGCCTTGGTCCCTATTCGGCGGCAGCGGTGGGGGCGATCGCCTTTGATCTGCCGACCAATGTGGTGGACGGCAATGTCGAGCGGGTGATGTCGCGGCTGTTTACCGTGGACGCGCCGTTGCCGGACGCCAAGCCCGAACTGAAGCGGCTGGCCGGCGCGTTGGTCCGTGACCATCGACCCGGAGACTGGGCGCAGGCGCTGATGGACCTGGGCGCGACCGTGTGTCGTCCGCGTTCGCCGCTATGCGAGCTTTGCCCGGTGTCCACCCACTGTGCGGGGTTGGCGACGGGGGTGCCGGAAAGCTATCCCCGCAAGACCGCCAAGGCTGAACGTCCGCATCGCTACGGCGTGGCCTATGTGCTGACGCGGAGCGATCAGGTCGCGCTGGTGCGTCGACCGCCCAAGGGCCTGCTGGGCGGCATGCTGGCCCTGCCGACCAGTGAGTGGCGAGCCCTGCGTTGGAGCGAGGCTGAAGCGGTGCACGCAGCACCGGTGGCGGCTGACTGGAAGAGCGTCGGCGAGGTGCAGCACGTGTTCACGCACTTCAGTCTGACGCTCCAGATCCTGAGGACCGAGGGTGAGGCTGACGATGTGATCTGGAGCTCGCAGAAAGATCTGGGCGGTCTGCCGAGTGTGTTCCTGAAGGCGGCGGTGGCGGGGCTTACGGGGCTGATTTAAGTGTTTGTTCCCGGCGTTTGTCACAAGTAGCTGTATAATCGGGTGGGTAGTTTGACGCGCTGGCGTTCGCAGGTGGGGTGGATTGACGTGGGCCGTTGATCTCTATTAGTATATTGTTTTATTGATGTTTTTTTGGATTTCGAGCAGGCGCGCAACATCGTTCGGCGCCGCCAGCTCCATTCACGCCTCGAAGGTGAACCGCGACCCGACGTACGGCCTGACCACCTTGTCCGGCATCAGCCGCAGGGCCTCGGCGATAAACACCTCACCGCTGCAATGCATCGGCATGATGTAGGTCGGGTTCAACGTGGCAAACTCGGCGGCTGTCCGCCGCGCTTCGTCGTCGGTGCGCGGGCGCACGAGGTGGAAGCCGCCAAGCACGGCGTGCACCTTCTCGATGCCAGACACCGCCTGCGCCTGCCGCACGGCGTTGAGGACGCCCCGATGACTGCAGGACGAGATCACCACCAGTCCCAGACCCTTGACCGCATAACACGTCGCCAGCTCGTGCTCGGCGTCGTCGGGTAGCTGGTCGGCGTCGCGTTTCCGGGGCGAGAGATCGGCGGCGGCGCACCCCACGCCCGGCCGCATCGCGGTCGGGATCGCCGCGCGCTCATAGGTTGCCAGCGGGATGATCCCGGAGGTGAAGGCATGGTCGGCGACGATCATCGGCTGCGGCGCGATCTGGACCCTGAACCCCGCGCGGGCCAGTTCAGCGCGGTCAAGCAGGCCCATCACAGGTGGCGGCGTGGCAATCATCGCCACCCGTTCGCAGAAGGTCTCCTCGCCGCCCACCACAAGCTTCAGGCTGCGTGGCTTCGGGGCGGCGGCGCGGAACAGGCCCCGGAAGCCGCCGTAATGGTCGAGGTGCCCGTGGCTCAGGACCGCCGCGTCGATCCGGTCCGGGTCGATATTCAACAAGGCGAGATTGTTCGCCAGGACCTCCGGCGTATAGCCGAAATCCACCAGCACCTGGCGCGACGTGCTCCCCACGCGCGATTCCGCCAGCACCGAAAGACCGAACTCGGCCATCGGCGAGCGCCGCGACATCCGCGCCCCGGTTTCGCGCCACCGCTCGACGCGCAGGCCCGGCCGCTGCTCGTCCGCCAGAAAGGGGCCAAACACCGCATTGTCGACAACAACCTGCAGCGCCAGCCGATCAACCCGGGGCACGGATAGCGCAGGGGCCGCCCTGCCGGGTCCAGCGGCAGTGGCCACCAGGCCGGCCAGCGCGCCTGTTACGAGGGTCCGCCTGTCAGGCAGGGGTGAAGCCATTCGCTTGTCATTCCTTCTGGACGCCGCGACCTGGCTGATGGTGTTCCCACACAGGTGCCAAGTCCACACTGTTCAGCAATCTACAGGGCGGCGTCGTGGGGCCCGGGACAGCTGTCCCTGCCGGGTGCGGGCCTGACGACCCGGGTGACACACGTCGGCCCATGGCGGACGAGTCCGGGTGACATGTTACCTATCCACCCG